>CAZYDR010000014.1:0-47602 GCA_964645285.1 uncultured Alphaproteobacteria bacterium | reverse complement strand
GTTGCCAGGCAACGGCAAGGCCGACAACGCCGGCGCCAATGACAATGCTGTCCACATGTTCAGTCATGACGGCGCTCGCCACCCCGCATCCGCGCTACGTCGTTCCGGCCGGCTCAATGCCGTGGGGCACGCTTTCGGAGAGCAGGTGTGCGCCGTCGTCGTCGAGCAGCACGGTCTCGATCATGAAGTAGAGGCCGCGCTTATCCGGCAGATAGAACTGGTTCTCGAAGTTCATGGCGATGCCCGGCTCGAAAACCTTGTCGCGACCGATGTCCGATACCGGGTCAAACACGTAGTTGCCGGTCCAGGCCGGGGGAAAAGCGATGCCCATCTCGTAGCCGCCGACCCAGCTGCGTCGTCCCCAGATGCCCGCGTCTTCGTAATAGCGGACCATCTCGCGGGCCAGGGCATCGGCGCTCACGCCCGGCTTGAGCGCGCCCTTGAGGACTTGCAGTGAAGCGACCGCCGCCTCGGCAATGGCGCGATCCTCGGGGCGCGGCTCACCGGTCCACCAGGTGCGCGCGAGATTGGCATGATAATGGGCCGAGACACCGGCCAAGTCGATAATCACCGGCTCATGGGCGCCGATCCGTCGGTTCGTAGCGAGGGCATGGGGCCCGGCGGTCTTCGGTCCCGAGAGCACCGGCGGGATGACAGCCGGTACATCGCCGCCTTCGCGGCCCATGGCCGCCAGCGCTTCGCCCAGCATCGCGAGCTCCATGACGCCCGGCCGGATGGCGGCGGCCGTGGCGCGAAGCCCGGCACAGCCGATGCGGCCGGCCTCGCGCAGGCGGGCCATCTCGGCGGGTGACTTTTGCCACCGGACCTCGCGAACCACATCGCTGCCGTCGACGACCGCCGCCCCCCGGGTCTCCAGGTGTCCCTGAAACCGCTCACTGATGGCGCGGCTCGGGTGGCTGCTCCAGTATTCCAGCCCCACCGTACCGCGAAGCCAGCCAAGGGCCTCAAGTTCGTCGGCGATGAACGCGGTGCCGTCGCGCGTCCGGCCGGGCGGAAAGCAGCGCACGGCGCGCGCATCCGTGTAGGTGCGGTGCATGACCGTCTCGCGGTCGGTGTCGAAGAGAATGTAGTCGTCGTGATCGACGCTGACCGCAATGCCGCTGGTCGGCGGCCATTGCTTGGGGCTCTGGCCGCTCTGGGTGAAGGCGCTGCGATAGCCCGACAGGTAGTACATGCCCTCCATCGAACCGACGAACAGACAGTCAATGCCGCCCAAAGCCATGCGCGCCCTGACCCGTTCAAGCCGCGCCGCGTACTCGGCAGCCTCGAACGCGGGCTCCGGGTCGGGATACAAATCGTCGAGCGCGGTGTCCCGTTCGGCCATTTAATAGGTTCTCCTCGGAGTATGCTGCCGGGCGACGATTACCCCAGCGTTTTGTACCAGTCCGCGATCGCCCGGCCGATTTCGTCGGGGCTGTCTTCCTGGATGAAGTGGCTGCCTTTGACGGTGACCTCGTGCTGGTTCGGCCAGGTTCGACAGAATTCGCGGTTAGCGCCGGTCAAGATGGCGCCGGGGTCGGCGTTGACGAACAGCTTGGGCAACGCGCTTTCAGCCAGCCACTTGCTATACTCATCAACAATCTCGACAACGTCGGCAGGTTCGCCCGCGAGGGGTATTTCCCGGGGCCAGGTGAGCGTCGGCCGCCGGCTCTCGCCGGCCTCCAGGTAAGGCCGGCGGTAAACCTCCATCTCGACCTCGGTCAGGCCCCGCAGTACGGCGCCCGGCAAGATGCGCTCGACGAAGAAATTGTCCTGTAACATCATCTTCTCGCCGGCGAGCGAACGAAACGCCTCGAATATCGGTCGGGACGGGGCCGGCCAATGGATCCAACTCATGGGTTGGACGATCGCCTCCATGTAGGCGATGCCCTTGACCGCCGCGCGGTGCCGGTTAGCCCAGTCGAAGCCGTAGGTCGAGCCCCAATCGTGGACCACGAAGGTGACGTCGGACGCAACCCCAAGCTGCTCCAACAAATCGTCGAGATAGGTGCGGTGCTCGACAAAGCGGTAGCTGCCCGGCCCGCTGTCGTCGAGTTTGTCGCTGTCGCCCATACCAATCATATCCGGCGCGATCAGCCGGCCGAGCCCTTCCAGATGCGCCATCACATTGCGCCAGAGATAGGACGACGTCGGATTGCCGTGGACCAGGACGATCGGCTGGCCGTCACCGACCTCGACGTAGGCCATCGACTTGCCCTGCACCGTTGCGTGCTTTTTCGTATAACGTTCGTCCACCGAGATCATGGTGCTGGTGTTCCCTGGAAAACCGACCGGCGCCGGAATCTAACCTAATCCGCCGCCCGCTTGGCGTCCAGGTAGTCGCTGGCGAGGATTTCGGCGATTTGCACGGCGTTGAGCGCCGCGCCCTTGCGCAGGTTGTCTGAAACTACCCACATAGCCAGGCCGTTGAGCACGGACGCGTCCTGGCGGATGCGCGAGACGAACACCGCATCCTCGCCGACGCATTCGGTGGGGGTGATGTAGCCGCCATCCTCGCGCTGGTCCATAACGATGACGCCGGGCGCCTGGGACAGAGCCTCGCGGGCCTCCTCGACGCGGATCGGGCGCTCGAATTCCACCGACACCGCCTCGCCGTGACCGATAAAGGTCGGCACCCGCACGCAGGTCGCCATGACCTCGATATCGGGATCGAGGATCTTCTTGGTCTCCTGAACCATCTTCCCTTCTTCCTTGGTCGAGCCGTCGTCCATGAACCTGTCGATCTGGGGAATGGCGTTGAAGGCGATGCGCTTGGGGAAGTTCACCGGCTCGGGCTGCTCATTGACGTAGAGCGCCTTGGTCTGGTCGAACAGCTCATCCATGGCGGCGCGGCCCGAACCCGACACCGACTGGTAGGTCGAGACCACGATGCGCTCGATGGTCGCCAGCTCGTGGAGCGGCTTGAGGGCCACCACCATCTGGATGGTCGAGCAGTTGGGGTTGGCGATAATGTTGCGGGCGCCTAAACCGGCGATGGCCTCGGCATTGACCTCGGGCACCACCAGGGGCACGTCCGCGTCCATGCGGAAATGCGAGGTATTGTCGATGACCACGCAGCCCGCTGCGGCCGCCCGGGGAGCATGCTCGGCCGAGACCGAACCACCCGGCGAGAACAGGGCGATGTCGGTGCCGGTGAAATCGAATTCGGCCAGATTTTCGACCTGGAGAGTACCCTTGTCGCCAAAGGAGACCTCCCGACCCACCGAGCGCTCGGAGGCCAGAGCAACCACATCGTCCGTGGGGAAGTCCCGCTCGGCCAACGTATTGAGCAATTCAAATCCAACAGCGCCGGTGGCCCCGGCGACGGCAACACGATAACCCATAGTCTCGTTCCTCTTTGCTCGGTCGTTAAGCGGCTAGCTTGTCGAGCTCGCGCAGAATAAAATCGCCCATGACGCTGGTCGATACCTTGACCATCTTGGGCTGCATGATGTCGGCGGTGCGCATGCCGCCGGCCAGCACGTTGGTCACCGCCCGGTCGATAAGGTCGGCGTCGGCGTCGGCGCCCAGGGAATAACGCAGCATCATTGACAGACTCTGAATCTCGGCCAACGGATTGGCGATACCCTGGCCGGCAATGTCAGGCGCGCTGCCGTGGACCGGTTCATAGAGTCCACGGCTGAAGCCATCCGCGTCGGGCTCACCAAGGGACGCCGACGGCAGCATGCCGAGGGAGCCGGTGACCATGGCAGCGCAGTCCGACAACAGATCGCCGAACATGTTAGTGGTGACCATGACGTCGAACTGCTTGGGCTGGCGCACCAGCTGCATGGCGGCGTTGTCGGCCAGCATGTGCTGGAGCTCGACGTCGGAATACTCTTCGTCGCGCAGCTTCTGCACTTCTTCGCGCCACAGCAGGCCGCTTTCCAGCACATTGGCCTTGTCCAGGGAGTGGACCAGCTTGCCCCGCTTGCGGGCCAGTTCGAAGGCGACCTTGGCTACACGGCGAATCTCATGGGTCGAATAGACCTCGGTGTTGACGCCCCGGCGCGAGCCGTCGGACAGGGTCTCGATGCCCCTGGGTTCGCCGAAGTACATGCCGCCGGTGAGTTCACGGACGATCATCAGATCGAGACCGGCGACCAGTTCGGACTTGAGGCTGGAGGCTTCGGCCAGAGCCTCGAAAACCACTGCCGGGCGCAGGTTGGCGAACAGCTCAAGCTCCTTGCGCAGGCCGAGCAACCCGGCCTCGGGGCGTAGGCTGAAATCTACGCCATCCCACTTCGGGCCACCGACGGCGCCGAACAGCACCGCGTCGGATTCAAGGGCGGTCTCCAGGGTCTCGTCGGGGAACGACGTGCCCGTGGCGTCATAGGCGGCGCCGCCAATCAGCCCTTCGGTGACGTCGAAGTTGACGCTGCTGCGCTTGTCGAGCCATTCGATGATGCGCCGGACTTCGGTCATGACCTCGGGGCCGATGCCGTCGCCGGGCAGAATCAACAACTTGCGGTTAGCCGCCATGGACGCGTACTCCACTCAAAGAAAACAAAGGAAAGGGCCTAAATCTAGTCCGCCAGCCAGGCCTGCGCGGTCGCCCGCTGCTGCTCGAAGGCGGTGATGCCGTCGGCCTTGGCCAGGGTCAGACCGATGTCGTCGAGGCCGTTGATCAGACAGTTCTTGCGGAACGGATCCATATCGAAGTTGATCACGCCGCCATCCGGGCCGGTGATTTTCTGGGCTTCGAGGTCGACGGTCACCGTAGCATTGGCGCCGCGCTCGGCATCATCCATGAGCATATCGACCTGCTCCTGGGGCAGGATGATCGGCAGGATGCCGTTCTTAAAGCAGTTGTTATAGAAGATGTCGGCGAAACTGGTGGCGATGACGCAGCGGATGCCGAAATCGAGCAACGCCCAGGGCGCGTGCTCGCGGCTCGAGCCACAGCCGAAGTTATCGCCGGCCACCAGAATCGACGCATTGCGATAGGCCGCCTGATTGAGCACGAAGCCCGGCTTCTCGGCACCCGCGTCATCGTAACGCATTTCGTCAAACAGGTTCTTACCCAGCCCAGAGCGCTTGATGGTCTTGAGAAACTGCTTGGGGATGATCATGTCGGTGTCGACATTGATCATGGGCAGGGGCGCGGCAACGCCGCTGAGAACTGTAAATTTATCCATGGTCTTGGTTCCGCTGTTACGCCGCCTTCGGTTTCCGCACCACCAGACAGCCGGCCATGATGTCGTGGAGCGCCTGCTTGCGCTGGGTGAAAGCAGCCATGAGATAGCCGATCATCAGGATGATAGACGACACGATCTTGCCAAAATAACGCCCGGTGGCGCGGCCAAAGGAAAGGCGGTTGCCGTCCGTATCGGTGACGATAACGCCAATCATCATCTTGCCCAGGGTCGCCTGCTTGGCCGAACTCTCCATGAGCGCAAAGTAGAGCCACATAGCGACTATCAACAGTAGGTTGATCGCCAGAACACCACCACCCATGGCCTCCTCGCTGGCCCCGCCAGCCATGGAGCCGCCCATGACACCCATCATGCCGCCCATGACACCCATCATCAAGACCATCTGTACGAGGCCAATAATAGTGCTATCAATGGCCATGGCTGCGGCGCGTCGCCAAAATCCTGCATACTCCATTGTCTTCACTCCCTTGTTTGTTCGGATCGTTAAGCGACAATCCTACAATAGCTTGCGAACATCGGCGAGTCGGCCGCTGACGGCGGCGGCGGCGGCCATTATGGGGCTGACCAGATGGGTGCGGCCGCCGCGGCCCTGACGGCCTTCGAAATTGCGGTTCGAGGTCGAGGCGCAGCGTTCACCGGGCTCGAGTTTGTCGGCGTTCATGGCCAGGCACATTGAACAGCCCGGTTCGCGCCACTCGAACCTCGCCTCGATGAAAATCTTGTCGAGCCCCTCGTCCTCGGCCTGGCGCTTCACCGGCCCGGAGCCGGGCACCACCATGGCGCCGACGCCGTCAGCCACTTGGCGACCCTTGGCGACGCTGGCGGCGGCGCGCAGATCCTCGATGCGGCCATTCGTGCAGGAGCCGATGAACACCCGATCGACGGCGATCTCGGCGAGCGGCGTGCCCGGCGTCAGGGCCATGTAGTCGAGGGAGCGTTGCATGGCCGCGCGGCGACCCTCGTCGGCCTCGCTGGCCGGGTCGGGAACCGCGCCGGTAATCGGCAGCACATCCTGGGGGCTGGTGCCCCAGGTGACCTGCGGCGCGATGGTCGCGGCGTCGAGCACCACTTCGCGATCATAACGCACGCCGTCGTCCGACGGCAGGGTCTTCCAATAAGCTACGGCGGCATTCCAGTTGTACCCTGACGGCGCCATGGAGCGACCCTTGGCGTAGTCGAAGGTTGCCTGATCGGGCGCGATCAGTCCGGCCCGGGCGCCGGCTTCAATGGTCATGTTGCACACCGTCATGCGGCCTTCCATGGACAGCCTCCGGATCGCCTCACCGGCGTATTCGATGACATGGCCGGTACCGCCGGCGGTGCCGATCTTGGCGATGATGGCGAGCGCCAGGTCCTTGGCGGTGGTCGCCTCGGACGGCGTGCCCTCGACGGTGATGCGCATATTCTTGGCGCGACTCTGGATCAGGGTTTGCGTCGCCAGCACGTGCTCGACTTCGGAGGTGCCGATACCAAAGGCCAGGGAGCCGAAGGCGCCGTGGGTGGCGGTGTGGCTGTCGCCGCAGACGATGGTCATGCCGGGCAGGGTCAGGCCGAGTTCCGGGCCGATGATGTGAACGATACCCTGGCGCTCGTCGTCCATGCCGAAGTAGCGGATGCCGAAGTTGGCGCAATTGGCCTCAAGGGTCTCGACCTGGGTGCGCGATTCTTCCTCGACAATGCCGGCCGAGCGGTCGGTGGTCGGCACGTTGTGATCGGCCACGGCCAACGTGGCGCCGGGGCGGCGGACCTGACGGCCGGCCATGCGCAGACCCTCAAACGCCTGGGGGCTGGTAACCTCGTGGACCAGATGACGGTCGATATAGATCAGGCAGGTGCCGTCATCCTGGGTATCAACCAGATGGTCGTCCCAGATCTTGTCGAACAGGGTACGGGGCTCAGGCATGGGGTCCGGTCCTTTGAATGTTCGGCCACCGTCGGTGACCTGCGTTCAATCGCCACGCAGACTTGTCGGCGCCGGCCGCGAAGAGGACCGGCCGCTTAGGGAGATCGGCGAAACAGATCGCGCTACTTGGCGGTCTTCTGCTTTTTGCTGGCGGCCTTGGCGGCGACCGCCTCGGCGCGCTCACGAACGGTGGCCTTGCCGGCCGCGCCCGTAGTCTTCTCGGCGATACGAGCGCGCTTGCCGCGCAGGCCGCGAAGATAATAAAGCTTGGCCCGGCGTACATCGCCACGGCGGATCAGTTCGATACCGTCGATACGCGGCGAATACAGCGGGAAGACGCGCTCGACGCCCTCGCCGTAAGAAATCTTGCGCACGGTGAAAGACGAGTTGACGCCCCGGTTGCGGCGGCCGATGCAAACGCCCTCAAAAGCCTGAAGGCGCTCACGGGTACCCTCGACGACCTTGACCCGAACTCGCACCGTATCGCCGGGCGAGAATTCCGGAATGTCGGCGCCCTCGCTCAGGGCGGCCACATGTTCCTGCTCAATCTGTTCGATCACATTCATCGTTCTCTTCCTCTTTCTCGGCCCGTGAGGACTATAGCTTGTCTTCACCATCCCGGCCGGACTGGTAACGGGCCCAAAGATCCGGCCGTCGTTGGCGCGTCGCCTGTTCAGCCTCGTCGCGTCGCCACGTCCGGATGCGCTCGTGATGTCCCGACAAAAGTACATCGGGCACGGCGCGACCCTCCCACTCCTGGGGCCGGGTATACTGCGGGTACTCCAACAATTCCCGCTCGAAACTCTCATCGTCCAGCGACGCTGGGTCACCCATGACCCCCGGTAGCGCCCTGACACAGGCATCGATCAGCGTCAGCGCCGCCACCTCACCGCCCGACAAGACGAAATCGCCGAGGCTGATCTCTTCGAGACCGCGCGCCTCGACGACACGCTCATCAACCCCTTCGTAACGACCGCAAACCACCGTGATCCGGGGCGTTACAGCCAATTCCCGCACGCGGTGCTGGTTCAGCGGCCGGCCTCGCGGGGTCAGTAAAATACGCGGTGCACCATCGTCATCGGCGCATGCCGCATCGATTGCCCGGGCTAGAACATCCGCCCGTAAGACCATTCCCGGGCCACCACCAAACGCACTATCATCAACGGAGGCGTGTTTATCGCTCGCAAAGTCTCGAATGTCCACTGTTTCCAGCGCCCAAATCCCGCTTTCCAGCGCCTTTCCCGACAGGGATGCGCCCAGGGGCCCGGGAAACATCTCCGGAAACAGGGTCAACACCCTCGCCGTCCAGGCCGCCGCAGGCGTATTCATTCCGCCTCGTCCTTCGCGGAGATCTCCTCGGATGTCTCCTCTAGCGGATCGATAACCAGCCGTCCGCCCGCGATATCAACCACCGGTACAGTCTCGCGGGTGAATGGCAACATCACTGTTTCGCCCTCGGTCCGCGCCACCTCGAGGATATCGCCGGCGCCGAAATCGTGCAGTGCGTGAACCGTACCCCAGGCCGTGCCGTCCGCCAGTTCCACCGCCAGGCCGACGAGATCGGTGAGGTAGTACTCATCGTCCTCGACCACCTCGGGCAACGCCGCCCGTGGCACAAAGAGCTTGGCGCCGCGCAAGGCCTCGGCGCCGTTGCGATCACCGATACCGGCGATGCGGGCGGTCACCATGTCGCGCTGGTTGCCGCACAGTTCGAACGCCACCACCGGCCCGTCGGGGCCGCGATGGAGCGGCCCGTAAGCCACAATATCGGTGGGCGCGGCGGTGAAGCTCTTGATACGAACCTCGCCGCGCACGCCCTTGGGCTTGGTGACGACGCCGACGCAGACCCAGCCCGGCGCGCCGGGCGTGGTCGCGCCCTCACTCCTTAGGCTTTTCCTCGCCATCGGCTTCCTCGGCGCGTGCTTCCTCAGCCGGTACTTCCTCGGCGGAAGCCTCCTCGGCGGGCGCTTCCTCTGGCGATGCGGCGGCGGCCTCGGCGGCGGCGGCGCGTTCCTGAGCCTTGGCCTTGGGCAGCGACTTGGTGGGCCGCACGCGGTTTGCCGGCATCTCGATCACACCGATCGTGCCCAGGAACTTGGCAACCCGCTCGGACGGTGTGGCGCCGTGACCGAGCCAATATTTGGCACGGTCCGCATCAAGCTTGAGGCGATTGGGGTCGTCGTTGGCGAGCAGCGGGTTATACGTGCCGATCTTCTCGACAAAGCGGCCATCGCGCGGGCTGCGCGAGTCGGCAACCACAATGCGGTAATAGGGCCGTTTTTTGGCGCCACCGCGCGCCATGCGAATTCTCAAAGCCATTGACGTGTTACTCCTTCTAAAGCGTGTCGTCGGTTATCAGTAATCAGGGTTCAGTTGGGCGCGTAGCACACGGCCTGGAGCTTGTTGCCATCCAGGTCGCGAACGTAGGCGCCGTAATAGTTGGGCGTGTATTGCGGACGCAGCCCCGGCGCGCCTTCGTCGCTGCCACCGTGGGCCATGGCCGCCGCATGAAAGGCGTCAACCGACGCCCGGGTCGGGGCGTTGAGCGCTATATGGGTGCCGTTGCCGAAGCTGGCGGCGGCGGCGTCGAAGGGCATTCCCACGAACAGGCGCGGACCGGGCGCGGACGATTCGCCGTAACCCACGGCGCCGTCGAATTCCATGACCGCGCTGAGACCGAGGGGCGCCAGGGCGGCGTCGTAGAATTCCTTGGCCTTGGCAATATCGTTGGTACCGAGCGTAATGTGACTGTACATAGCTATCCTCCTGGGAATCCGCCGCCGCCCATGCCGGGCGGCATGAGACCGGCGAGGCCCTGGCGCATCATGCCCTTTTTGCCCATCTTGCCGGCCCGTTTCATCATGGCGTTGATCTGCTTATATTGCTTGAGCAGGCGGTTGACGTCCTGCACGGTGGTGCCCGAACCGGCGGCAATACGGCGCTTGCGCGAGCCCTTGAGCAGCTTGGCGTTGCGCCGCTCCGCCTTAGTCATGGAGCCGATGATGGCCTCCTGACGAACCAGCACGGTCTGGTCGATGTTGGCGTTGGCCATCTGATTCTTGATTTTGCCGACGCCGGGCAGCATGGCCATGAGGTCTTCCATGCCGCCCATCTTGCGCATCTGGCGGAACTGGCTGGCCAGGTCGTCGAAATCGAAGCCGCCCTTCTGGACCTTCTTGGCGAGCTTTTCAGCCTCCGCCTCATCGATGGTCTCGGAGACCTTCTCGACCAGGCTGACCACGTCGCCCATGCCGAGGATGCGCGAGGCGATACGCTCCGGATGGAAGGCTTCCAGGGCGTCGAGCTTCTCGCCCACGCCCATGAGCTTGATCGGCCGACCGGTCACCGCGCGCATGCTGAGTGCCGCACCGCCGCGGCCGTCGCCGTCGACCCGGGTCAACACAATGCCGCTGATGCCGACCCGCTGGTTGAATGATTGCGCCAGGTTGACCGCGTCCTGGCCCGTGAGGGCGTCGGCCACCAGCAGGGTCTCGGCCGGGTTGACCGCGTCGCGCACAGCGATGACCTCGGCCATCATCTCGTCGTCGATATGGAGCCGTCCGGCGGTATCGAGGAGCACCACGTCGTAGCCTTCGAGCCGCGCCGTATTTATGGCCCGCTTGGCGATGGCCAGGGGCTGTTCAATGATGACCACCGGCAAGGTGGCGACCCCGGTCTGCTCGCCAAGCACGGCAAGCTGCTTCTGGGCCGCCGGCCGGCGCACGTCGAGGGACGCCATCAGGACCTTCTTCTTGTCCCGCTCGGTCAGCCGCAGGCCGAGTTTGGCGGTGGTGGTGGTCTTGCCCGAGCCCTGGAGGCCGACCATGAGGATCGGCACCGGCGACGCCGCGTCCAGGTTGATCGGCTCGACTTCATTGCCGAGCATCTCGGTCAGGTGGTCGCTGACGATCTTGATGACCATCTGGCCGGGGGTGACGCTCTTGATCACCTCGGAACCGGTGGCGCGCTCCTTGACCTGATTGATGAAGTCCTTGACCACCGGCAGGGCGACATCGGCCTCGAGTAGTGCCACACGAACCTCGCGCAGGGCCTCGCCCACGTCGCTCTCGCTGAGAGCGCCGCGCCGGGTGAGCCGGTCAAAGACGTCGCCAAGGCGACTGGTTAGCGAATCGAACATCGAACCCGATCGAATTAGTTGCCGTATTTCCAACGCAAAAAACGCCAGTCCGGACACCATGCGGGACTAGCGTGTGCTCCCGGTTCCCGGCGATTGACCGCCAGCCCGAAAGCGAGCGGACTTTATGGTGGCGGCGGGGTGGAGTCAAGCGGGGACGGGGACACGGTGAGACGTCAACTTTCAATCGCCCGGACGGTGGTTTATTGTCGCCTCGGATTGGCGCGTATCTAGGGATTTTCAAAATAATGAGTAGCGTCGAACAGGCTCTCGACCAGGATCGCCAGCACCACATGGCGGGGCGTCTGGCCGAGGCCAAGGACATCTATCAGCGGATCCTCCAGGCCGACCCGGAGTAGCCGGTCGCCCTGCATCTGCTTGGCGTGGTCGCCCTGCAGATGGGCAAGCCGGACATTGCCGTCAACATCATCGCCATGGCGGTCGCCGTGAAGCCGGATTTCCCCGAGGCTCACAACAACCTGGGTCTGGCGCTTCAGGGTCTCGGACAACTGGACGAGGCCAGCGCCAGCTACCGCCAGACTGCCACCCTCATGCCCGCATACGCCGAGGCCCATAAAATCTCGGCAATGCTCTGCATCGACTGGGTCAGTTTGACGAGGCGGTGGCGAGCTACCGGCAGGCCGTCGCCATCAAGGCCGATTACGCCGAGGCCCACCGGCATCTGGCCCTGGCCAAGACCTTCGCCGGGGATGACGGCGACTTGAAGGCCATGACGGCGGCCTACAGCGCGGCCGATGGCCGCGACGAGTCCAGGATGCATCTCGCCTTCGGCCTGGGAAAAGCGTTTGAGGATTAGCGCCAGTACGACAAGGCCTTCGACTTCTTCGTCACGGGCAACGCCATCAAGCGCGCCACCTTCGATTTCACCATAGGCCGCGTCGAAGACTATTTCGGACGCCTGAAGGAGGCCTTCAGCGCGGCATTTTTCGACGCGGCACGGGCAGCAGGGCGACCTGACGAGACGCCTATTTTCGTCCTTGGCATGCTGCGCTCGGGCACCACCCTGGTGGAACAGATTCTATCCAGCCATCCTGTGGTTTACGGCGCCGGTGAACTCGATTGCCTGCGCCAGGTGATCCAATCCCACTTCAACCCATCCGACGACAGCCGTTTTACCGACAGCGTCGGCCAAGCCGGCGCCGGTGAGTTCTCGGCCGCCGGCCGTGACTACATGGCCATGCTCAGAGGCCGCGCCGGGGGCGCCGCCTTCGTCACCTACAAGATGCCCCATAACTTCGAGTTCATCGGGCTCGTCAAGCTGATGCTACCCAACGCGAAAATCGTCCACTGCTGCCGCGACGGACGCGACACCTGCTTGTCCATCTTCAAGAACTATTTCTCCGCGGGGCAACTTCCACGCCTAAGGCCTGGCGGAACTGGGCCGCTATCACGGGCTCTACCGTGATCTCATGGCTCACTGGCATCAGGTATTGCCCGGCTTCATCCACGACATTCAATACGAAGACCTGGTGGCTGATCAGGAGGCCCAGTCACGGGCCCTGGTGGAGTTCTGCGGCCTCCCGTGGGACGACGCCTGCCTGGCGTTCCATCGGAGCCAGCGCCCGGTCACAACCGCCAGCGCGGTCCAGATACGCTCACCGATTCACAGCAATTCCGTCGCCTCGTGGAAGCGTTACGAGACGCATCTGGCGCCGCTGTTGGAAGCCTTGTAATTTGGCCCTACACCAGCGGCCATCATCATGGCCGCCGGCAAGCGCGACCGCGCGTCGCCGCTTATGCGGCGGAAGCCCCAATCTGTGTATACACAAGAGTGGGAGATGTGAACGCCCATCGGTCATTCTTCATGGCCGGTGGTCATACGTTAATGCAGGTGATAGCCGCCGTTGACGTCGACCACCGAGCCGGTGATGAAACCGGCATCGTCGGCGGTCAGGAACACCACCGCCCGGCCGATGTCGGCGCCGGTGCCGAGGCGCTGGACCGGGGTGTGGGCGATGATGTCGTCAAGGAACTCGTCGGGCGCACCGCCCAGCATGTCGGTATCGATATAGCCCGGCGCGATGGCGTTGACCGTGATGTCGAGACGTCCGCTCTCCAGGGCCAGGGCCTTGGTGAAACCGATCATGCCGGCCTTGGATGAATCGTAGGCGGTCTCGCCCACGGCCGCGGCATAGGCGTTAGTCGAACTGATGTTGACGATGCGGCCGAACTTAGCGTCGCGCATGCCTTGGATGACCGGCCGACACATGTAATAGAGCGAATTGAGGTTGGTATCGATGACGCCCTTCCACCAAGTCGAATCGGTTTTGTGGAAGAACCGGTCCGGCGAGATGCCGGCGTTGTTGACCAGCACCTCGATGGGGCCAAGGTCGGCTTCCACTTTGGCGATGCCCTCGGCGCAGGCGGCCTCGTCGCTCACGTCCCAGCGATAGACCGCGATGCCGGTTTCGGCGGCGAAGGCATTGGCCGCCTCGTCGTTGGCGTGATAGTTGGTCGCCACCCGGTACCCAGCGGCCTTGAGCGCCTCGCTACACCCCCGACCAATGCCACGGGTGCCGCCGGTAACCAATGCAGTGCGAGACATAACAAACTCCTGATAGAAGAAATTACAATTCAACGACGACGCAGTCCCTAAAACGCCACCATGTCGCCGCCCTTGAGGCCGAGACGCGCGCGAGCCTCGGTGGGGGTGGCGATTTCCATGGACAGGTCTTCGAGGATACGGCGGATCTTGGCGACCTGGTCGGCGTTGCTTTCCGCCAATTTTCCCTTGCCGATATAGAGGCTGTCCTCAAGGCCGACGCGGACGTTGCCGCCCATGATGGCGCCCATGGTGCAGAAACCCATCTGATGGCGGCCGGCGGCCAGGATCGACCACTCGTAATCGTCGCCGAACAGCCGATCGGCGGTGCGCTTCATGAACATCATGTTGTCCGGGTCGGCGCCAAGGCCGCCGAGGATGCCGAAGATGGTCTGGACGAACAGCGGCGGCTTGGCCAGGCCGCGGTCGAGGAAATGGGCCAGGGTGTAGAGATGACCGACGTCATAGCACTCGAACTCAAAGCGGGTGCCGCAGCCCTCGCCGAGGTCCTTCAGCAGGCGCTCGATGTCGGCGAAGGTATTTTTGAAAATGAAGTCGCGGCTGCCCTCAAGGTGCTGGCGCTCCCACTCGTGCTGGAAGTCCTGCATCTTGTCGAGAATCGGGAACAGGCCGAAGTTCATGGAGCCCATGTTGAGCGAGCAAAGCTCGGGTTCGGCCCGCAGCGGCGCGGCCAGGCGCTCTTCCACGGTCATGCCGGCGCCGCCGCCGGTAGTGATGTTGATGACGCCGTCGCAGGACTGCTTGATGCGCGGTAGAAACTCCATGAACACGTCCGGGTCCGGGATCGGCTGGCCGGTCTCCGGGTTGCGGGCATGAAGATGGAGCACCGAGGCCCCGGCCTCGGCGGCGGCGATGGCGCCCTCAGCGATCTCGTCGGGCGTGATCGGCAGATGCGGCGACATGGTCGGCGTATGAATCGAGCCGGTCACGGCGCAGGTGATGATGACTTTTCCGTCCTTGGCCATGGCTTATTCCCCCATTGGCAATACTGAACCCGCCCGCTATTATGACGACCCCCACGGTAAGCGCAAATTGTGCTTACGCCTCGTTATGGCGGGGTGCATAGTGCGAACCAGACTCTGCTGGCTGAGCATTTCTGGACCGGTTCATTTTGAGACATTTTCATTTTCCCGTCTGGATGGGCGCCGCCGCGGCGACCAGCAATCCCGCCTTCGTCAGCCTGTTCGCCCTGGAAACCTTTACCCGGTCCATCCTGGTGACAGTGGTGCCGCTGCAAGCCCTGGTCCTACTCGGCGATGCCCAGAAGGTCAGCCTGTTTTATTTCCTGATCAGCGGCGCCGGGCTTATTGGCACCCTCGCCGTCCCCTGGCTGGTGCGGCGTCTGCGCCGGCGCTGGGCTTTGACCCTTGGTTCTCTGTGCGTGATTGGCGCCGCGCCGTTGTTCGCCAGTGGCAGTCTCAGCGGTCTGGTCCTCGGCCTTAGCCTGCACCTGATCGGCGCCGCCATGGTCTCGATCTGCCTCAATCTGTTCGTCCTCGACCACATCCCGCGCAAGGCGCTGACCCGGTTCGAACCCCTACGCATGTTCTTTACCGGCGCCGTGTGGACCGTGGCGCCGCTGCTTGGCGTCTATCTCGGCAAACTGGTCGCACCTTGGGCGCCCTATGCGGGCAGCGCGGCTTTCGCCCTGACCATGCTCGGCTATTTCTGGTTCCTGCGCATGACCGAGAACCCGGTTCTGGCCAACGCCACGGCGCCGCCGCCCAATCCACTGTTGTTCATCCGGCGATACTTCAGCCAGCCACGCCTTACCCTGGCCTGGTTGCTGTCCGTGGGCCGGGCCAGCTGGTGGGGCATGTTCTTCATCTACTCGCCGATCTACGCGGTTACCACCGGTCTTGGCGAGGAGGCCGGGGCGATCATCATTTCCGTCGGCTCGGCGTCCATGTTCGTCGTCACCTTCTGGGGCTGGGTCGGCCGGCGCTATGGTATCCGGCGGTTGATGATGGGCGGTTTTTTGGCCACGGGCTTTTTGACCCTGGGCGTTGGCGCCATGTCCGGGACACCGATGCTCGGCGCCGTACTCATCGTCATTGCCTGTTTCGGCGCCTGCTCCATCGACGGCGCCGGCAACGTGCCCTTCCTGCGCGCGGTCAAACCCCGCGAACGGCCGGAGATGACCACAGTCTATTCCAGCTATCGCGACGTCTCGCGGCTGTCCATGCCCGGTATCTTCGCCATTGTGCTTCAGGTCTACGCCCTGCCCGCCGTATTCGTCACCAGCGGCGCTATCATGCTGGGCATGACCTGGTTCGCCCGCTACATTCCGCGCCGCCTGTAGCAGAACCGAACAATGAATATTCTTCGACGACCCGCGGCCTGGGCCGCCTTGACTCGCGTTGGCGGGCCCTCGTTCGTGGCATTGTTCGCCATCGACGCCCTGAGCCGCGCAATCCTGGTCACCGTGGTCGCCTTCGAGGCCCTGGCCCTATTGGGCGGCGACGCCCAGAAGGTCAGCGTGCTTTACTTCGCCATCAGCGCCGCCGGCCTAGCCGCCAGTTTCGCTCTTCCCTGGCTGATCAAGCGTCTCGGCCGCAGCGCCGCCCTGGGGATGTCGTGCCTCGCCCTAGTGGTCGCCGCCGGTCTGTTCGTCAGTCATACCCTGGCCGGGCTCACCATCGGGCTGACCCTTGCGTTCCTTGGTTCTTCGGCCAATTCAATTTGCCTCAACCTCTGTGTGCTCGACCATATTCCGCGCCGCGACTTGAGCCGCTTCGAGCCCCTACGGGCCGTATTCGGCGCGGTCTCTTGGGCCATCGGGCCGGTGCTTGGCGTCTACCTCAATAATCAGGTGGCCGGCGATTTGCCCTTCGCGCTTAGTGCCGGTTTCGCGATAACGCTGTTCGCCTATTTTCGCTTCCTCGGCATCACCGAGAAGCCGCTGCGCAATCCGGCCGCCAAAGCTAATCCCCTGCGCTTCGTAACACGCTACGCCGCCCAGCCCCGGCTTGTGCTGGCCTGGCTGCTGGTTACGGGGCGGGAATGCTGGTGGGTTACGTTCTTTATCTATACGCCGATCCTGGCGGTCAGCCAGGGTCTCAGCGAGGAGACCGGCGGGCTGATCGTTTCGGCCGGCATTGGCACCCTGCTGTTGATCCCGTTTTGGGGCTGGATGGGGCGGCGTCACGGGGTCCGCCGCCTGCTCATCGTCGGATACGCCGTATGCGGCGCGATCACCATGACGGTGGCTGCCGCATCCGGCCTGCCCTGGCTCATCGCCGCCCTGATTGTCGCCGCGGCATTCAGCGCCGGCGCCGTCGAGGGCGCCGGCAACGTACCGTTCCTGCGCGCCGTGCGGCCTCGGAAACGGGCCGAGATGCTGACCGTCTACTCGACCTATCGCGGAGTCTCGTCGATCGTCACACCCGCGACCTTCGCGGCGATCCTCCACATCTTCGCCCTGCCCTCGGTATTCTTTGTGGCCGGCGCCATCATGGTCTCCCTGTCGGCCCTGTCGCGCTACATCCCCCGCCGCCTGGGACAGGACGCCCGACAATCATTGCCCCTGCCCGTGGTCGAGAGTCCGAGATCAATCTCGCGCTAGGGGCAGCGTCGAACAGCGTACGCTGCCGCCCCAGAAGCTGACGTCTTCATAGGGGATGGTGATGGGCTCGATGCCGCGCTTGTCGAGTTCGTCGACCACTCGGTTATTGCCCGCCGGCATGACGTAGGTGCGCTCATCGAGACTGACGCCGACGGTGGCGAAGGTCTGGGCCTCGTGCTCGGTCAATTCGATGACCTCCCAGTCCCTGACCGGTTCGGGCAGGCCTTCGGCGAGGGCCGGGAGATAGGCCATCAACAGGCCTTCGCGAAGCACGCACATGGTGCCGAGGGCATGAAGCAGGTCACCCACCATGGGCATGGGGTGGACCTTGTAGCCGAATGGTTCGATGTAGCGCTTGAGCCAGTTGGTGCCGGCCCGGTTGCTGGCAATATGGGACTCGCCGAGAATGATGTCCTTGCCGATGACGATGAAATCGCCGCCTTCGAGGAACGGCCCGGGCCCCTCACCGGACGGGGTGAAGGGTTGGGCCGCCGGGGTCGCCACGTGGCGCGCCCGAGGGTCGGCCTCGATCAGCGGCATGACCAGGTCGCGCAAGGGAAACACTTCCTTGCGGCGATAGGCGCGGCGGATGTTGACCTCGAGATAATGATGGCCGAGGACGAAGACCGGATCGGCGGGATAGAGCTGGTGATGGCCGCCCTGGAGAAATCCCAGATAGCCCTTCTCCGCTTCCGTATAGGGCCGGGTACGCAGGACCTCGATGCCGCGCTTCTCATAGATGTCGGCCAGACTATCGAGCTGTTCCACGGTCCGCTCGAAGCGCTCGGGAAAGGCGCTCTCGATGTCGAGCGGTTTGCCGTCATTGGCGATCAGCGCCTGCTTGAGCTCTGGGTTGTAATGGACCAGCGCCGGGCTGTAGGGCGGTATGGTTAGGTCATCGGCGCTGCCGACAACAACCTGCCGCAGCTTGCCATAGTCGCTGCCGTGGCAGCCGAATGCATACGCCGTATCCGCCATTTGTCGTTCTCCCATGGTCGTTCATCGGCCGCTACTGTGGACCACTTGCGCGGCGGCCAGCTTAACATAGGCGATAGCGCTGACCGTGGCTACACATCACGCTTGCGCCTTCCACGTGCAAAATCCACCTGACGGAAGTAGCATGTGACCCGAGTCGGTCAGGGGAGCGACAGGATGGCGTTCGCCTTTGCACATCGATTGCTATGGGTCGTTTCGGCGGGGTGCTTGATGGCGGGCTGTATGGCGACAAAGCCTGTCGCCGATCAACACTACCATCTATACAGCTTCGCCGAACTTCAGCAGCATGCGGCCGAGCATATGAATGCGGCGCGCGGGTCGGGCGTTGATGACAACGCGGCGGTGGCCTTGGCCAAAGCCGAAGCCCTGGCCCGTCTGGCGCGCGCTTTTACGGCTTTATCCGGCCGCCGTAACGACGTCATCGGCCCGGCGGCCCTTGGTCCGGCGCAATGCTACAACCACAAAGGCCGGCTGGTCGGGCCCAGTCTCGATATTTGACGCGGCCTATATGCCGTGGCCGAACCCGAGCGCCTTGGCCATGTGATTGCGCAGGCTTTCGATGTTCGGCGGTCAAGCCCAAGGCTTCCACCACGCGTCCGCTGCGCTATACTCGCATCATCCTGTGACAAGACTGCGGGCTGGTTATGACAGCGGGCGAGGCCGGAATAATGATCGATCGCGATTCCGAGGCGCCCGATATGGCATGTGCAAACACCGTCTCAGCGTTGCGCCAAACGGTTGGTGCCTGGCAGGCGAACGGCGAGACCGTGGCCCTGGTGCCCACCATGGGGGCGCTTCATGCCGGCCACCTCAGCCTGGTCGAAGAGGCCCGGCGCCGTTGCGACCGGGTGGTGGTGAGCATTTTCGTCAACCCGACCCAGTTCGGCGTCCAAGAGGACCTGACCGCCTACCCCCGTGACCAGGCGGCGGACCTTGCCCGGCTCAAAGCCCTCGGGGTCGATCTGGCCTATCTCCCCGACGCTTCCGAAATGTATCGGCCCGGCGCGTCCACGGAAGTCCGGGTCGGTGGCCCTGGTGACGGGCTCTGTGCCGACTTCAGACCAGTCCATTTTACCGGCGTCGCCACGGTAGTGGCTAAGTTATTGCTGCAATGTCTCCCTGAAATCGCCATTTTTGGGGAGAAAGATTACCAGCAGCTACTGGTGATACGTCGCCTGGCGATTGATCTCGATATTCCGGTCGAGATCGTCGGCGTCGCCACCATGCGTGAGGCGGACGGCCTCGCCATGTCGTCGCGTAACGTCTACCTCTCAGCCGACGTACGGGCCGTGGCCGGACGCCTCAATCGGGTGATGTCCGGAACGATTGAGGCACTGATCGGCGGTGTGCCGGTTGCCGAAGCCTTGAATCAGGGTCGTAACGAATTGGAGGCAGCCGGGTTCGAGGCAATCGACTACTATGACCTGCGCGACGGCGAAACTCTAGCTCCGCTAGCGACCCTGGAGAAGCCGGCCAGATTACTGGCAGCCGTTCACGTTGGCGGTTGCCGGCTGATCGATAATATTGCCGTGGAGGTAGCATAAATGAGGCGGTATGAGTGGTGAAAGGCGTGGTGGAATGAAGTTATTGACGCGTAGGCTCAGCCTGGCTCTGGTCGCCATTGCCGGCCTCGCCTCGGGAGCTGTGGCACTAGCCCAGGAAATACAGTTTTACCGCATCGGCACCGGCGGCACCGCCGGCACCTATTATCCGGTCGGTGGCCTCATCGCCAACGCCATCAGCAACCCGCCGGGCTCCCTGGCCTGCGACAAGGGCGGCAGCTGCGGCGTACCCGGACTGGTAGCCATGGTGCAGTCGTCGGGCGGCTCCATCGAAAACGTCGACGGGGTCGGCGCCGGTAATCTGGAACTGGCCCTGAGTCAGTCAGACATCGCCTATTGGGCATACCACGGCACCGGGCTGTACCGGGACAAGGGAGCGGTGGCCAATCTGCGTGCCATTGCCAGCCTGTACCCGGAAAGCCTCCACGTGGTGGTACGCCGCGATGCGGGGATCGCCTCCATTGCCGACCTCAAGGGCAAACGAGTGGCGCTCGGCGAGAAGGGCTCGGGAACCCCGGTCGAAGCCAAGGCCGTACTCGACGCCTATGGCCTCAGTGAGGCCGACTTCGAGCCGCACTTCCTCAAGCCGGGTGAGGCCGGTCTGGCGCTTGGCGACGGCGCCATCGACGGCTTCTTTCTGGTCGCCGGTTATCCGGTGACCGCGATTGCCGAAATCGCCCGCATCGTCGAGATTGACGTGCTAGCGATCGGTGAGGCCGAGGCGGAATCCGTGGTCGCGTTCTATCCGTTCTTCACCCGCAGTATTATTCCCGCCGACGTCTACAGCGGGGTCGGCGAGGTCGCGACCATCAGTATTGGCGCCCAGCTCCTGGTCGCCGCCGAAATCGAGGAAGAGATCGTCTATCAAATCACCGCCGCCCTATGGCACGACAACGCCCGCCATCTGCTCGACCAAGGCCATGCCAAAGGCAAGGTCATCCGCCTGGAAACCGCCCTCGACGGCATCGCCGTGCCGCTCCATCCGGGCGCCGAGCGCTACTACCGGAAAGTCGGCCTCGCCAAGTAGCAGGCGTTAGATCTCCATCTCATAAATCGAGTCGGGTTCGGCGCGGGACGCCTCGATCCATTCGACCATCGCCGGGTGGGCATTGACGGCGTCCGAATAGGTTTGGGCAACGGGACTGAGGCCAGGCTCGTAGGTGGCGAAGCGCGAAGCCACCGGGGCGAACATGACGTCGGCGTTGGTGAAACCGCCGAACAGGAAATCGCCACGGTTGCCGAATCGCTCGCGGCAGTCGCACTACAGGGCGTCGATACGGGCGATGTCGGTCAGGGCATCCTGGGTCAGGCCCCGGCCCGGATAGTGAGCCCGGCAGTGCATGGGCATATCGCCGCGCATATTGCCGAAACCACCATGCATTTCGGCACTCACGATGCGGGCATGGGTTCGCGCCGCCGCGTCGTCCGGCCATAGCTTGGCGTCCGGGAACTGTTCGGCGAGGTATTCACAAATCGCCATGGGCTCCCATATCGTGGTGTCGCCGTGATGCAGCACCGGCACCTTGGCTCCCGGCGAATGAGCGAGGATGGACGCGCGAGTGGTCGGCCGGCGCAACAATATGTTGACCTCGTCGAACGCGGCGCCGGTCACCCGGAGGGCGAGCCAACCGCGCAGGGACCATGACGAATAGTTCTTATTGCCGATAACGATGGTGAACTGGCTCATTGAAAGTCTCTCCCGCCGATTAATCGTTTTGCACACCCGAAGGGGGCCGATAGTATTGGTTTTCCGCGCCACAATGCCATTGCCAAATTCACCCGGAGGCCCCTGTGCTGGACCACCTGATTGCCGCGCCTGAGACCGAGCCCGCCGAAATTGTTGCCCTCGACGCCGATTCCCTCGGGGATTGGCTGGCGGGCGCCACCAGCGAGGCCGCCCAGTGGGTGCGGGCCAACGGCTTCGCCGCCAAACCCGGTAGCCATTGCCTGGTGCCGGGCCCTGACGGCGCCATCGCCAGGGTGTTGCTCGGTATCGAGTGGGACCGCGATCCCTGGGCCTATGGTGGCCTGCCCACCGGCCTGCCCGAAGGCGACTATAGGCTGGCTGACGGTCTTAACCAGATGGCGGCCTACGACGCGGCCCTGGGCTGGGCCCTGGGCGGGTACCGTTTCGGGCGATATCAACGCAAGCCGGGTCGGCCGCCGGCCCGCCTGGTGTGGCCCGAAGCCTGCGACCGCGCCCGCGTCGAAGGCATAGCGGCGGGCATTTATCTGACCCGCAACCTGATCAACACCCCGGCCGAGGACATGGGCCCCGACGAACTGGCTGCCGCTGCCGAATCCCTGGCAGGCGATTACGGCGCCGCCTGCTCGGTGATCGTCGGCGACGATTTGCTGGCCAATAACTACCCCATGATCCACGCGGTCGGGCGGGCTGCGGCACGGGCGCCCCGGCTGATCGATCTGACCTGGGGCGACGCCGACGCGCCCAAAGTCACCCTGGTGGGCAAGGGCGTATGCTTCGACACTGGCGGCCTCGACCTCAAGCCGTCCGGCGGCATGAAGCTCATGAAGAAGGACATGGGCGGCAGCGCCCAAGTGCTCGGCCTGGCCCGCGCCATCATGGACGCCGGGCTGCCGCTGCGCCTGCGGGTGCTGGTGCCGGCGGTGGAAAACAGTGTCTCGGGCAACGCCATCCGGCCCCTCGACGTCATCAACACGCGGCGCGGTATTTCGGTGGAGATCGGCAATACGGATGCCGAGGGCCGCCTAGTGCTGGCCGACGCCCTGACCGAGGCCGACAGCGAGACGCCGGAGCTGCTAATCGACTGCGCCACGCTCACCGGCGCCGCTCGCGTCGCGCTGGGCACCGACCTGCCGGCCCTGTTTACCCCCGACGACGCCCTGGCCGCCGACCTGCTGCGCAACAGCGCGGTCGAATGCGACCCTATGTGGCGCCTGCCTTTGTGGGGGCCCTATCGCGAATCCCTCGACAGCAAGGTCGCTGACATCAACAACATCTCCGACGGCTCCTTCGGCGGCGCCATCACCGCCGCCTTGTTTCTCCAGGAGTTCGTCACCGAGACCACCGCCTGGGCCCATTTCGACATGATGGCGTGGAACCTGAAACCCCGCCCCGGCCGCCCGGTCGGCGGCGAGGCGGTGGCGCTGCGCACCCTGTTCGCCCTGATCGAGGAACGCTTCGGGCGTTAGTACTCCCGCGCCGGGTCGACTTGGTTGACCAGAGGACGGCCGTCGAGCATGCGCTTGTAGTTATCGGCAATCTGGCCGGCGCAGGAGCGGGCGATGGTAAAGGCCGACATGTGCGGTGTGACAGTGACCTTGGGATGGCGCCACAGGGGGTTGTCGGCGGCCAAGGGTTCGACGTCGAAGACATCCAGGGTGGCGCCGCCGAGATGGCCGGAATCGAGCGCCGCGATAAGATCGGCGTTGATCACATGGGCACCGCGCGCCGTATTGATCAGGTAGGCGCCGGGCTTCATGGCGGCGAAGGCGGCGGCGTTGAGGATGCCGTCGGTCTCGCTGGTCAGGGGCAGCAGGCAGCACACCATGTCGCAGCCGCGGAGCATGACGTCGAGAGACTCGCGGCCGGCGAAGCTTTCGACGCCGGGAATCTCCTTGGGCCCGCGCGACCAACCACGCGCCTGAAAGCCAAGGGCGGCAAGTTTCTCGGCGGTGTCACGGCCCAGGGCGCCGAGACCGAGCACGCCGACCGTGGTTTCGGCCGGATCGAAGGGCTCGAGCATCCGCCAGCGCTGGTCCGCCTGCTGGGCCTCGTAGTCGGCCATATGGCACATCCGGCGCAACACGGCGGCGATCACATAAGCGGTCATCTGGCGGCGCATGGATTCATCGACCATTCGCACGATGGGCACCCCGGCCGGCAGGTCGTCGAAGCGGAACAGGTGATCGACCCCCTGGCCCAGGGAACAGATCAGCTTGAGGTTGGGCATTTTGCTGTAGGCGCCCTCCGGCGCGTACCAGGTCACCGCCATATCGATGTCGCCGGCCTCGCCCAAATCGGGCCAGGCGCGCCATTCGACGCCGAACAACAACGGCGCCATGACCTCGCGCCACACCTCGACCTTCTGAATTTCACTGACCAACAAAATTGCCATCAACCTCTCCTCACATACTCACAATGCCGCTCTCATCGGCTTTTATGTCGAACGCGGCGTCGAACAGGGCGCGGGTGTAGGGTTCGCGCGGGTTGGCGAACAGCTCATGGGCCGGGCCCTGCTCGACCACCTTGCCGCCGCGCAGCACGATAATATGGTGGCTCATGGCGCGGACCACGCGTAGGTCATGGCTGATGAACAGATAGGCCATGTTGTGGCGCTGCTGAATGTCGCGCAGCAACTCGACGATCTGGGCCTGGACCGACATATCGAGCGCCGAGGTCGGCTCGTCGAGCACCATGAAGCGCGGCTTGAGCGCCAGGGCCCGGGCGATGGCCACCCTTTGCCGCTGGCCGCCGGAAAACTCGTGGGGGTAGCGGTCCTGGGTCGCCGGGTCGAGGCCGACTTCATCGAGGGCGGCGGCGATGAGCGCCCGGCGCTCATGGTAGTGGCCGCCCATGCCGTGGACCAGCAAGCCCTCCTCGATGATCTGACCGACCGACATGCGCGGGCTCAGTGAGCCGTAGGGGTCCTGGAAGACGATCTGCATTTCACGGCGCAGCGGCCGCATGTCCTTGAAACTCAAGCCCTGGACACTAGACCCGTCGAACTCGACAACCCCTTCGCTACGCTCCAGGCGCAATAGCGCCAATCCCGCCGTGGTCTTGCCCGAGCCGGACTCGCCGACCAGTCCGACCGTATGGCCGGCGGTGACCTCAAAGCTGATGTCGTCGACCGCCTTCACATGATCCACCGTGCGGCGCAGCACCCCGGCCTTGATGGGGAAGTGGACCTTGAGGTTCCGGCAGCGCATGACCACCTCGGCGCGACCATCCAGGGGCGCGGGCTCCCCTTTAGGCTCGGCCGCCAACAAGTGTTGCGTATAGGGATGCTCGGGCGCTTTGAACACCCGGGCGGTCGGACCGTGCTCGACGATCTCGCCGGCCTGCATGACATAGACCCGGTCGGCAATGGCGCGGACAATGGTCAGGTCGTGGGTGATGAGCAGCAGGCCCATGCTGGTCCTGGCCTGAAGTTCCTTGAGCAGCGCCAGAATTTGCGCCTGGATGGTGACGTCGACGGCGGTGGTCGGCTCGTCGGCGATCAGCAGTTCAGGATTGTTGGCCAGGGCCATGGCGATCATCACCCGCTGGCGCTGGCCGCCGGAGAGCTGGTGGGGATAGCTGTCAAGAATTCGCTCGACATCGCGCAGGCCGACCAGGTCGAGCAGTTCGATAGTCCGCTTGCGCGCCGACTGAACGCTCAATCCCTGGTGCAGCAGCAGGGTCTCGTTGACCTGCTTGGCGACCTTGTGCAGCGGGTTGAGCGAGGTCATGGGCTCCTGAAACACCATGGACACCTGATCACCGCGCATGTCGCGCAGCGTGGCATCGGAAGCGCCGATCATCTCGTTGCCATCGAGGCGGATCGAGCCGCTGGGATGGCTCGCCTGGGGATAGGGCAACAACTGCAACGCCGACAGCGCGGTCACCGACTTGCCCGAGCCGGACTCGCCGACCAGGGCCACGGTCTCGCCCTTGTCGACATTGAGATCGACGCCGCGCACCGCGTGGTTGACCCGGTCCTCCCCGGCAAAGTCGATAGCAAGATCACGGATTTTCAGGAAGCTCATGGCTTAGCCCAAGGCCTTGCGTGGATCGAAGGCGTCGCGCGCCGCCTCGCCGATGAAAACCAACAGGCTGAGCATGGTGGCGAGGGCAACGAAGGCCGTAATGCTGAGCCGTGGCGCGTGGAGATTGGCTTGACCCTGGCGCAACAGTTCGCCCAGGGAGGCGGACCCCGGTGGCAGGCCGAAGCCCATATAGTCGAGGGCGGTGAGCGTCACCACCGAGCCGCTGAGAATGAAGGGCAGAAAGGTCATGGTCGCGACCATGGCGTTGGGCAGCATGTGCTTGAACATGATGGCGCGGTTGCTGACCCCCAGCGCCCGGGCGGCACGGACGTATTCCAAATTGCGGGCGCGGAGAAATTCGGCCCGCACCACACCGACCAGAGACATCCAACTGAACAGCAGCATGAGGCCGAGCAGCCACCAGAAATTGGGCTCGATCACCGAGGCCAGGATAATCAGCAGGTAGAGCATGGGAAGTCCTGACCAGACCTCCATGAAGCGCTGGGATATGAGATCGATCCAGCCGCCGAAAAACCCCTGTACGGCGCCAACCATGACGCCGATGATCGAACTAATAAACGTCAGGACCAAGCCGAACAGGACCGATATGCGGAAGCCGTAGATCATCCGCGCTACCACATCGCGGCCCTGGTCGTCGGTGCCAAGCCAGTTGTCGGCGGTGGACGGCGACGGCGCCGGCGTCGGCAGGTCGTAATTGATAGTCGAGGCGCCGTAGCGGATCGGCGGCCAGATCATCCAACCCTTGGCCTCGATCAACTCGACGACGAATTCGTCGCGGTAATCGGCCTCGGTGGCAAAATCACCGCCGAACGTGGTTTCTGGATAAACCGTAAGGAAGGGCGCGTAGAAGCTACCGTCGAAGCGCACCAGCAATGGTCTGTCGTTGGCGATCAATTCAGCGAACAGGCTGACAAAGAACAACGTCAGAAATATCCACAGGGACCAATAGCCTCGCTTGTTGGCGCGGAAATTTTGCAGCCGACGCCGGGTCATCGGGGTCAGTCGAACGCCGAACATGGTGTCACTGGCCACTGCTCAGACCTCCCGCGCCTCGAAGTCGATACGGGGATCGACCACCGTATAGGCGAGATCACCAATCAACTGCATGATCAGGCCGAGCAAAGTGAAGAAGAACAGGGTGCCGAACATGACCGGATAATCGCGGTTGAGGGCCGCCTCGAAGCCGAGCAGGCCGAGGCCGTCGAGAGAGAAGATGACCTCGATGAGCAACGAGCTTGAAAACAGGATGCTGATGAAGGCGCTGGGGAACCCGGCGATAACGATGAGCATGGCATTGCGGAAGACATGGCCGTAGAGCACCTGGCGCTCGGCCAGACCTTTGGCCCGGGCGGTCATGACGTATAGCTTGTTGATTTCGTCGAGGAACGAGTTCTTGGTCAGCATGGTCAGGGTGGCGAAACCGCCGACAACCATGGCCAGAACGGGCAACGCGATATGCCAAAGGTAATCGACAAGGCAGCCCGCCGAGACGGTGCAACCGAGCAAGCTAAATGCCACATATCTCTCCGACTGGAGTCCGCGCAACGGGAACCAGTCGAGGAAACTGCCGCCGGCGAACAGTACGATGAGCAGAATGGCGAACTGAAAACTTGGAATGGCGTTGCCGAAGACGATGACGCCCGAGGTCCAAACGTCGAACCGGCTGCCGTCACGCACCGCCTTGGCGACGCCCAGCGGGATCGAAATGAGGTAGACCAACAGCGTCGTCCACAAGCCGATGGAAATCGATACCGGCATTTTCTCCAGCACCAGATCGACCACCTTGCGGTCGCGGAAATAGCTGTCGCCGAAGTCGAACCGCAGGTAGTTGCCCATCATCAGGAAAAAGCGCCCGTGTAGCGGCTTGTCGAAGCCGAACTGGCGCTCGAGATCGGCGATAAACTCCGGGTCGAGTCCCTGGGCGCCGCGATATTTGCTGGCGCCGCCGCCTTCGGTCACGCCCTTGGTGATCTGGGCGGCGCCGGAATCGCCCTGAGCCCCGGCGCCAAACCGCGCCGTGGCCTCGACGGCGGTACCCTGGATCTGGGCGATCAGTTGCTCGACCGGCCCGCCCGGAACGATCTGCACGATGAGGAAGTTGATTACCATGATGCCGAACAAGGTCGGAATGATCAGCAGCAGCCGCCGGATGATATAGGCCAACATGGGATGCTATCCGCGCAGGCTCATTGAGCGGCTGCCGATGACTCGCGCTCGGCCAGGGATGCCGCCAGGGCCGGGTCGATCCACCAGCCGTCGAACCCGAGGCCGTATTTCGGGGTCACCGCAGAGCGCCCAAACTTGTTCCAGTAGGCCACGCGATAATGCTGGATATGCCAGTGGGGGATCACGTAGTGGCCCCATAGCAGCACCCGGTCGAGCGCCCTGGTGGCGGTGATCAGGCTGTCGCGGTCAGGGGCGGCGATCAGGGTTTCTATCAGGGCATCGACCACCGGGTCCTTGATGCCCGCCATGTTACGGCTGCCCGGCGTATCGGCGGAAACAGTCGTCCAATAGTTGTTCTGCTCGTTGCCCGGCGACATGGACTGGCCGATGCTGAGGACAATCATGTCGAAATCGAACTCGTCGGTCCGCTGTTGGTACTGCGACGAATCAACCAATCTGATCTTGGCGGTAACGCCGAGCTTTTCGAGGTTCTTGACGAACGGCGCGATGACCCGCTCGAACATGGGCGAGATGATCAGAATCTCGATTCCCATGGACTCGCCGTCCGGGCCTTTGAGCTTGTTGTCCTGAATGGTCCAGCCGGCCTCGGCGAGGAGCTTGATGGCGGCGCGAAGATTGCGCCGCGCGTTACCCGAGCCATCGGTCTCGGGTGTTTCGTAAACCTGGTTGAAGACTTCCGGCGGCAACTGGCTTTGGTACGGCTCAAGCAGCGCCAGTTCATCAGGCTCCGGCAGTCCACTGGAGGCCAGTTCCGAATTGGAGAAGTAGCTCGCCGTGCGGGTATAGGCGCCGTAGAACAGGTTCTCGTTTGTCCATTCGAAATCGAATGCATAGCCCAGAGCCTGGCGCACCCGGCGATCGGCAAACCGAGGCAGGCGGGTATTGAAGACGAAGCCCTGCATGCCCGTGGAGCTGCTGTGGCCGATCTCTTCCTTGATTATCAGTTGGTCGTCGAAAAGCGGTCCCTCATAGGCGGTGGCCCAGACCTTCGAGGTGTTTTCAACGCGGAAATCATATTCGTGGGCCTTGAACGCCACCATGGCCACGGTCGGGTCGCGGTAGTAATCGTAGCGCAGGACGTCGAAATTGTTCTGGCCGCGCCGTACCGGAATATCGGTGCCCCAGTAGTCCTCAACCCTGTGGTAGGTGATCGAGCGGCCGGGCTCGAGGCTCTCGACCCGGTAGGGACCGCTGCCCATGGGTGGCTCCAGGGAGGTCTTTTCAAAATCGTTGTCCGTGTAATAGGCCTTCGAGATGATGGGGATTTGACCGACGATGAGCGGCAGCTCCCGGTTGAGACCATCCGTAAAGCTGAATTTGACCTTACGCTCGCCGACCTTCTCGACCGTCGTCACGTCGCCGTAGTAGGCGCGGTAGAATGGGCGGCCCCTGCTCTTGAGCGTCTCAAGGGAAAAGATCACGTCTTCGACGGTGACCGGGGTACCATCGTACCAGCGTGCTTCCGGACGCAGCGTATAGGCAACCCAAGATCGGTCCTCCGGCATCTCAACGCTTTCTGCCAGCAGGCCGTATTGTGAAAACGCCTCGTCTTGCGAGTCGGCCATCAGGGTCTCGAACAACCGGCCGATGCCAGCCGCCGGCACGCCCTTGAGGATGAACGGGTTGAGGCTGTCGTAGCTGCCGAAAGCCTGCAGCCGCACCTCGCCGCCCTTGGGCGCGTCCGGGTTGACGTAGTCGAAATGGGTGAAGTCGGGGCCGTATTTGAGGTCGCCGTGCATGGCCAGCCCGTGGCCGACGTAAACGTCCTGCGCCGCGATTGGCGTGGCCCCCGGTCCAACAAAGGCCAGAATGACGATAGCAATGGCGGTAGTCAGGCGCATGGCCAGCCTCGTAAAATTGCCCGGATCGCTTGATTGATTATTGAATCTAGTGGCTTGGGGCGGTTACGGCAACCGCTGCGCTTTATCCGGCAATCAGCGCCAGGGCGGCGGCGTGGGCCGTTATGTCACCGGCGGCCAACACCCGGCCATCGGAATGGATGGTCAGGGGGGCGCCGTTCCAGTCGGTTATGATGCCGCCGGCGGCTTCGATCACCGGCGCCAGGGCGCAGTAGTCGTGGGGCCCCAGGTCGGCCTCGAAGCCGAGGTCGATGAGGCCGCTGGCAATCAACCCGAAGCCGTAGGCGTCAGCGCCCTGATGGGCCCATCTAACCGCGTTCCGTACACGCTCGAAGGCAGCCCCTTCTTCGCCCTTGAAATAGGCGTCGTTGGAGGTGCAAAGCTGGGCCAGGGCGAGGTCGCCGCAATCGCGCACACGCGCTAGCGTGCCATTGAAGGTGGTCGGGCGGCCGTGGCCACCGACCCAGCGATCATTGATCACCGGCTGGTCGATGACGCCGAGCACCGGCGCGCCGTTACGCACCAGGGAAATCAGCGTAGTGAACAGCGGCACGCCGATGATGAACGCGCGGGTGCCGTCGATTGGATCGAAGACCCAGACGTATTCGGCGTCGGCGTTGGTATCGGAAAATTCCTCGCCAATCACGCCGTGGTCCGGGTACGCCGCCGCGACCATGTCCCGAAGCAGGGTCTCGACCGCCCGGTCGGCAATGGTGACCGGGCTGTCGCCGGCCTTGGCCTCGACTTCGATGGGACGCTGGAAATAAGGCCGTACCAGCTTGGCGGCGGCGTCGGCCAGGGTTTCGGCGAAAGCGAAGAAATCGGTGTCAGGGAGCGTGTTCATGGGGCGGCAGTCTGCCCGCTGTCTCAGCGGAAGGAAAGCATGACGAGCACCTTGTCAGATTATTGTTGCGCGGTCGGGCCGTGGCGGGAAGTATGCCGGCAATTCTATCCACTAGGGGAGAGACCAGCGTGGCGACAACCATCGAGGCGATTACGTTCGATCTGTGGGACACCATGATTTGCGACGAGACCGACGAGCCCAAACGCAAGGCCCTGGGTCTGTCGCCCAAGCCGGTGGCCCGGCGCGAGTTGCTCCACGCCGCCCTGACCCGCCATGGTGACATTGATTTCACCACGGTGGCCACCGCCTACGACGTCGCCGACGCCGCCTTCAACAAGGTCTGGAAAGGCCACTCGGTAACCTGGACCGTGGCCGAGCGCCTCACGGTGCTGCTCGATGGTCTCGGCCGCACCTTGCCCGACGACGACATGGCCCAGGTGGTCGAGGTCACCGAGAACATGGAAGGCGACGTACCGCCGGACGCGGTTGAGGGCATTAGGCAAGCCCTTGAAGCCCTGGCCGGGCGCTACAAGCTGTGCGTGGTATCGGATGCTTTGGTCTCGCCGGGCCGGGTGCTGCGCGGCATGCTGCGCCGCCACGGCCTAGAGGACTACTTCCAGGGCTTCGTGTTTTCCGACGAAATCGAGTGCTCGAAGCCTGACCCCCGCATGTTCTATTCGGCGGCCAAACAGCTTGGTGTCGATCTCACCGCCATGGTCCATATCGGCGACCGCGACCACAACGACGTCAAGGGCCCCCAGGCGCTGGGCATGAAGGCGGTGCTGTTTACCGCTGTCCGCGCCCATGACGAAAAGATCACCAGCGCCGACGCTATTTGCCGCCACCACGACGACCTGCCCGGCATCATCGATAGCCTGGCGGCGGGCTGAGAACGGACAGGGAGACGAACATGAGTGCTGAACCCCGCTTTCTCGTTGTCGACGGCTACGCCAAGTCGGGCCGCGACGAACTGGTCGCCGGCGGCGCCTCCTTGGCCGGTGACCTTTATGGCGCCATGCTGCGGCGTTTCGCGCCCGGCGCCGCGGTGGACATCGTCTATCCCGCCGACGGCGACGCGGCCTTGCCCACTGGCGCCGCCATCGACGCCTACGACGGCATCGCCTGGACCGGCTGCAGCCTGACCATCTTCGACGAAGACCCCAAGGTGGCCCGGCAGATCGAGTTCTGCCGCGCCGTGTTTGACACCGGGGTGCCGAGCTTCGGCAGTTGCTGGGCCCTGCAGATCGCCGTGGTCGCCGCCGGCGGCCTGTGCCGGGCCAATCCCCGGGGCCGCGAGATGGGTCTGGCGCGCAAGGTCCAGCTAACTCCCGAGGGCCGCGGCCATCCGCTCTACGCCGGCAAGCCCAGCGTGTTTGACGCCTATATCAGCCATGTGGACGAGGTCACCCACCTGCCGAGCGGCGCGGTGATGCTGGCGTCGAACCCGTTCACCCATGTCCAGGCGGCGACGGTGACCTACGGCAACGGCACCTTCTGGGGCCTGCAGTATCATCCGGAATACGATCTTCACGAGATGGCGCGGCTGATCTATTGCCGCCGCGAGAAGCTCATATCCCTGGGATTCTTCAAGGACATCGACCAGGCGGACGCCTACGTCGATCAGCTCGAGGCGCTTTTCCAGGACCCGTCGCGCTACGACATCGCCTGGGCCCTGGGCATCGACGACGACGTCATGCGCCCGGAAATCCGCCAATGCGAGGTTGGCAACTGGGTCAGCCAGCAGGTCCTGCCCGGTATGGCCCGGTAGGAGCCCCTACTCAAACACGGAGGAGACAAGAACCATGGCCGACGCACCAATCATGATCGTAACCGGCGGCAGCCGCAGCATCGGTGCCGGCATTGCCAAACTTGCCGGCCAGCGAGGCTATGACGTCTGTGTCAATTACAATGCCGCCGCCGACCGCGCCGAGGCGGTGGCCGAGGAGATTCGCGACCACGGCCAGCGCGCCATCACGGTCCAGGCCGACGTCTCCAAACCTGACGACGTGGCCCGCCTGTTCGCCGACACCGACAGCCAGCTCGGCGCCGTTGACGCCCTGGTCAACAATGCCGGCATCTCCGTGGAAGTTCCCGTGGCTGATCACGAGATCAGCACTATTCAGCGCATCATCGACACCAACCTGCTGGGCCCCATGGTGACCACCCAGGAAGCCATCCGGCGCATGTCCACGGTGCGCGGCGGCAAGGGCGGCGTGATCGTCAACATCTCGTCGATCTCGGGGCTTTACGGCGGCCTGCCCGGCGACACGGTCTACGCCGGTACCAAGGGCGGTCTCGACGCCTTCACGGTCAGCGTCGCCAAGGAAGTGGCGGCGGAAGGCATCCGTATCTGCGGCATCCGGCCGGGCCTGATCAAGACTGAAATCTGGGACACCGGCATGGGCCAGGAAGAAGTCATCGAACTGGGCAAGCGTGCGGTGCCCCTGCAGCGGGTCGGCGAGGTCGAGGACATCGCTAGCGCCACCCTGTGGATGTGTTCCCCCGAGGCGTCTTATGTCACCGCCACGGTGCTGAACGTCAGCGGCGGCCGCGAGAGCTTCGTGCGTACGGGCTAGAGGCGGCCTCATGGCGACTTCGCCGATCATGATCGTCACCGGCGGCAGCCGTGGTATCGGCGCCGCCATCGCCCGCCTCGCCGGCCAGCGGGGCTACGACGTTTGCGTCAACTACAGCGCCGCCGACGACCGGGCTGAAGGGGTGACAGCGGCGATTCGCGATCAAGGCCTGCGCGCCATTACGGTGCAGGCCGATGTTTCAAAACCCGATGATGTGGCGCGCCTGTTCGCCGAAACCGACAGCGAGCTCGGCCCTGTCGACGTGCTTGTCAACAACGCCGGCATTTCCATCAAGGAGTCGGTGATCGATTCTTCCGTCGATACCATCCAGCGCATCGTCGATACCAACCTGCTGGGCCCCATGGTGACCACACGGGAAGCTATCCGACGCATGTCCACGGCGCGCCGCGGCAGGGGCGGCGTGATCGTCAATATATCATCGATTTCGGGGCTCTACGGCGGCCTGCCCGGCGACGCGATCTATGCCGGTACCAAGGGTGGCCTGGATGCCTTCACCATCAGCATCGCCAAGGAGGTGGCAGGGGAAGGCATCCGCATCTGCGGCATTCGGCCGGGCCTGATACAGACCGAGATTTGGGACACGGGCATGAGCCGGAACGAGGTCGTCGATCTGGGTCAGGCGACGGTGCCCATGGGCCGTGTTGGCCAGGCTGACGAGATCGCTACCGCCGCCCTGTGGCTGTGTTCCGCTGAGACGTCCTACCTCACCGCCACCATGATCAACGTCAGCGGCGGCCGCGAAAGCTTCGTCCGCACCGGCTAGTCTTGATACCAGCGGTCATTCTTCATGGCCACCGGTTTAAACTACTCGGCGCCTGACTCCCGGGCGGCGCGCTGCAGGGCATCGATATCGCCATCATTGATGGCGGCGCGCGTACGCGCCATGGATGACGCCTGGGACCGGTCGCCCTCGGCCAACTGGTCGACGTCAGCCCCAGCCAACGAAACCAGACGTCCCGGCGTCTCGAGGTCCGATGCCGCCTTGCGCAGCCAGCGGGCGACGATGTCGAGCAGGGCGGCCGTGGAGTAGGGCTTCGATAGGTAGTCGTCCATGCCGGCGGCGAGGTAGGCCTCGCGGCAACCTTTCTGGGCGTGAGCGGTGACGGCGATGATTGGTATCCGGCTGGCATCACCATCCATCTGGCGGACGGCGGCGGTGGCCTGGAAGCCATCCAGGGCCGGCATTTGCACGTCCATGAGAACCACATCGTAGGGCGTGCGTTCCAGGGCGCCGACAACCTCGGTGCCGTCAACCACGGAATCAACCAGATAGCCGACATTCTGCAGCACGGCAAGGGCCAGCATGCGGTTCGAGCGACTGTCCTCGGCCAGCAGGATCCGTGCCGGCGAACCCAGTTCGGCCTCGATGTCTTCGTCCGGGCTGACCGCCGGCCCGTGTTCAGCTTGGGGTGGGACCGGGGTCAGCCGGGGCCGCGGTTTATCATCGCGGTAACGAGTCACGTCGTAGCACACCAGGGTGACACCGGCGGCATCGCGGGACTGGGGCGCGACCGAGATCGACAGCCATCGCGCCTCGCCGTCGGCGCTGGCGATTTCCGCTTCGAGAATACCGCGGCGGCTGCCGTCCATGAGGCCGCGCAGGGCATCCAGCGCCACCAGACGGGCGCCACAGGCGGCCATTTGCTGGATAAGATTGGAGCGCCGCGCAGTTCCTCGACGCGACGCCCCACCAGTCGGGTAAAGGCGGCATTGACCCAGCCTATTTCACCGTCGGAATCGGCGATGATAATGCCCGCCGGTTGTTCATCGTGAAATTCGCTCATGGGTCGCTGTGGCTGCCTGAAATTACAGAGATTTTTGGTGGCCTTAGCCTAGTCACTGTACCTGAAAATTGAGTTAACGAGAGAACGGACACAAGACTAGACGCCCACCGCCAGCCCGGCCATAGTGGATCAATGGCCAGTCAATCACCACCTAATTTGCCGGCTTCCGAGCGACCGCGCCCGGCCGGGCCTGTGGTGCGAGCCGTACCTCCCGGCGACAACCGCGAGCGCTTGGTCTGCGAGGATTGCGATTTTATTCTCTATGAGAACCCGGTGGTGGTGGTTGGCGCGGTTTGCACCTGGGAAGACAACATCCTCCTGTGCCGCCGCGCCATCGAGCCCCGCAAAGGCTATTGGACCATCCCGGCGGGCTATCTCGAGCTCAAGGAAACCACTGCCGAGGGCGCCATACGGGAGACCCGCGAGGAAGCCCTGGCGGACATCGAAATCAAGGTCTTACTGGCGGTCTACAACATTCCACGCCTTAGCCAGGTGCAGGTCATCTATGCCGCCCGGTTGTTGTCACCGGATGTAGCGCCGGGCAGCGAAAGCCTCGACGTACAGCTCTGCGCCTGGAATGACATTCCGTGGGACGACATCGCCTTCCCCTCGGTCCACTGGGCCCTGAACAACTACCGGACCTACGCCAGCAGTGAACCCTATACGGTGGGCAGCAATCCGCCCGGCGAAAGCGGCAACCAGCTTCCCAGCGGCGCCTCGGTCGACGGGCTGTAGCCCACCTTCACATGACGCCTGCTTTTTCCGCCCGCGCCGTCAATTGCAACCTTGTCAGCATGGGCCGGGGCCGATAAAGCTTGGGCCAATCAGGACTGGGGGGCGGCATGACCATCGAGCGCATCGGCGACATCACCTGCAAGCTTGGCGAAGGGCCGCTGTGGGACCCGGTGGACGGGGTGCTCTACTTCATCGATTCCCACGGCCCCACCATATTCCGCCATGACCCGGCCAGTGGCGCGGTCGAGCGCCGCGACGTGCCCGGCGCGACCATCGGCTCCCTGGCATTACGTGAGCAGGGCGGCATGGTCCTAGCCATGGATGCGGGCTTTCACGCCTTCGACTTCGACAGCGGCGCCTGTGACGTCATCGCCGAGCCCGAGGCCCATATGCCCAACTGCCGCTTCAACGACGGCAAGGTCGATCGCCAGGGCCGCTTCGTCGCCGGCAGCCTGGAGAAAAGTTTTACATCCGACCCCTGCGGGCTCTACCGGCTCGACCACGACCACTCGGTTGAGCGCATCGCCGACGGTATCAGTTGCGCCAATGGACCGTGCTGGAGTCCCGACGGCGGCACCTTCTATTTCATTCACGGCGGCGACGACACGATCCAGGCCTACGACTACAACCAAACCGCCGGTCGCCTGTCGAATCGGCGCCGGTTCGTCGATGCCGCCGAGTTCGGCGCCGGTCCGGACGGCGCCACCGTAGATGCGGAGGGCTTTGTCTGGAGCGCCCAGTTCGGCCTCCATAAGGTCGCCCGCTTCGCTCCCGACGGAACCCTCGACCGCATGGTCGATGTGCCGCCCAAGATGGTCACCAGCGTGATGTTCGGCGGCGCCGACCTGGATGTGCTTTACGTGACCTCGGCCAGCGCCGAAATCAGCGGCTATAGCGACGACTCAGCCCACGCCGGCGGCACCTTCGCCGTCCATGGCCTCGGCATTACCGGGCTGCCCGAGCCCCGCTTCAAGGGATAGACATCATGACCGACACCATCGCCCATACTATCGTCCCCGGTGGCCCCAACGCCGATCAGATCAAATACTGGAACGCCGAGGCCGGCGCCAAGTGGTCCGATTTCAATCCCCAGCTCGACCGCATGCTGGCGCCGCTCAGCGCCGTGGTCATCGACCGCGCCGCGCCTGCGGCCGGCGATCAGGTGCTCGACATCGGCTGCGGCTGCGGCGACACCACAATGGCCCTGGCCCAGCGTGTGGCTCCCGATGGCGCGGTTACCGGCGTCGATATCTCGACGCCCATGCTGGACGTGGCGCGCCGGCGGGTAGCCGACCTGCCGGTCACCCTGTTCAACGCCGATGCGGAGACCAACGACCTTGGAGCGGCGCGCTTCGATCTCGCCTTCTCGCGCTTCGGCGTCATGTTCTTCAACAACCCGGAGGCCGCCTTCACCAACATCGGCGGCGCACTGAGGCCCGGCGGCCGCCTGACCTTCGTCTGCTGGCAGCCCCTCGCCCTCAACCCCTGGGCACGGATACCCTTCGAGGCGGTGCGCCGGCTGATGCCGCCGACCGACCCGCCGGACCCCCACGCCCCCGGCCCCTTCGCCTTCGCCGACGGCGAGCGGGTCAAGGGCATCCTTAACGCGGCGGGGTTCGAAGACGTGGCCGTCGATTCCTACGGGTCGATTATGAAGAACGGCGAAGGCGATCTCGACGCCTGTGTCAAAGGCATTCTCAACCTCGGCCCGGCAGCCCGCATGCTCCGCGAGGCCGATGAGGCGACTAAAGCGGCGGCGGCCGAAGCGGTCCGCGACGCCGTCGCCCCCTACCACACGGGCAACACACTGGAGCTTAGCTCAGCCGTGTGGATCGTGACCGGGCGGCGGCCCTAGTCCTCCAGCCCCATAAGCGCTCGCGCAAAGGCCCTGGCTTCGAAAGGTCGCAGATCTTCGATGCCTTCGCCGACGCCAATGGCGTTGACCGGCAGGCCGAAGCGTTGGGCCAGGGCGACCAGCACGCCGCCCCGGGCGCTGCCGTCGAGCTTGGTCACGGCGAGGCCGGTAACATTGGTCATGCGGGCGAAGGTCTCGACCTGGGCGTGGGCGTTCTGACCGACCGTGGCGTCGAGCACCAGCAGGCAGTCGTGGGGCGCGTCAGGGTCGAGCTTCTTCAGCACCCGGGCGATCTTCTCAAGCTCGGCCATAAGACCGGCGTTGTTGTGCAGCCGCCCGGCGGTGTCGATCATCAGCACGTCGATCGCCTCGGCGCGAGCCCGCTCAAGGGCCTCATAGGCGAGGCCGGCGGCGTCGGCCCCGGTCTTGCCGGCGACGACTGGTGAGTTGGTGCGCTCGCCCCACACCTGAATCTGTTCGATGGCGGCGGCGCGGAAGGTGTCGCCGGCGGCCAGCATGACGCTCTTGCCCTGGTCGCGCCACTGTTTGGCCAGCTTGCCGATTGTCGTGGTCTTGCCGGTGCCGTTGACGCCGACCACCAGCACCACATGGGGCTTGTGGGTCCCATCGAGGGTCAGGGGCCGGGCCACAGGCTCGAGGATGGCGGCGATCTGATCGGCCAGGGCGGCGCGTACCTCGGTGGGCCCGATCTCCTTGTCGAAGCGGGTACGGGCGAACTCGGCGGTCAGGGCGGCGGCGGTCTCGACGCCCATGTCGGCGGTGATCAGCAGTTCTTCCAGTTCCTCGATGGCGTCGTCATCGAGGCGGCGCTTGGTGAAAATGGCGCCGATGCCGTCGGCCAGCTTCGACGACGAGCGGGTCAGGCCGCTCTTGAGCTTGGAAAACCAGTTACCGCCTTCGCTCGCCATCAGTCGTTGGCCTTGGCGATGAGCACACCGTCCTTCGATCCGGTAACCGTGGCGTCAACCAGGGACCCTGCGGGGTGTTCGCCGTCGAGGCGGACCCGGGCGTAGTGTTCGCTACGGCCCTCGGCGCCCTGCTCCATCAGCACCTCGATCCGGTGGCCCACAAGTCCGGCCAGATAGCCTACCAGGACTTCGTCACCAACGGCGCGGAGCCGGGCGGCGCGCTCCTTGCGCAGGGCCTTGGGAACTTGCGGCATGCGCGCCGCCGGTGTGCCGGCCCGGCCCGAGTAGGGAAACACGTGGAGCAACGATATGCCGGCCTCGGTCACCAGATTGAGGCTGCGCTGGAACATGGCGTCGTCTTCCGTGGGAAAGCCGGCGATGAAATCGGCACCGAAGGCGATGTCCGGGCGCAGCGCCCGCGCAGTCTCGCAGAACGCCAGCGCATCGCCATAGGTGTGTCGCCGCTTCATGCGCTTGAGCACCATATCGTCGCCGGCCTGGAGGCTGAGGTGCAGGTGCGGCATCAACCGGGGTTCATGAGCAATCAGGTCCATGAGGTCGTCGTCGACCTCGGCCACATCGATGGAGGAGAGACGCAGGCGCGCAAGGCCGGGCGCCTGGGTGAGCAGGCGGCGGGTCATCCGGCCAAGGCTCGGCCAGCCCGGCAGATCGCCGCCGTAAGACGTGAGGTCAACCCCGGTGAGGACGATTTCATTATAGCCCGCATCCACAAGCCGGCGCGCCTGGGCAACCACTTCGCCCAACGGCACGCTGCGCGAATTGCCCCGGCCATAGGGGATGATGCAGAAGGTGCAGCGGTGATCACAGCCGTTCTGAATCTGGACGAAGGCCCGCGCCCGGCCCTCGAAGCCGGACACTAGATGGGCCGCCGTGTCGGCCAGGGCCATGATGTCGTTGACCCGCACGCGCTCGCTGTTGGTTTGGCAGAACGCCGACGGGTCGAGCTTCTCGCCATTTCCCAGTACCTGATCGACCTCGGCCATGGCGGCGTAGCGGGCGGGATCAATCTGGGCGGCGCAGCCGGTGACGATGATGCGGGCATCGGGCGCCCGGCGCCGGGCCCGGCGGATCGCCTGGCGGGCCTGGCGCTCGGCCTCGGCGGTAACCGCGCAGGTGTTAAAAATTATGGCGTCGTTGAGTCCCGCCGCATGGTCCCGCATGACCTCGGACTCATAGGCGTTGAGGCGGCAGCCGAAGGTGACGATCTCGGCGCTCATGATGTCAAACTGTCGGGCAGAATGCCGCGAAAGCTCTCCGCCGCCGGGCCGGTCATGAGCACATGGCCGTCGTCGCGCCACTCGATACACAACTCACCGCCGTCGAGCGTAATGGTCGAGATGCGTCCCGCAAGACCGCGCCGAGCCGCCGCCACCGCCGTAGCGCAGGCCCCGGTGCCGCAGGCCCGGGTGATGCCGACGCCGCGCTCCCACACCCGCAGGCGGATTTCGTCGGTGCCGGTGATGGTCGCCATTTCCACGTTGGTGCGTTGGGGGAAGCGGGCGCTGTGCTCGATACGCGGGCCGAACCATTCCAGATCCACGGCCTCGGCGTCGGACACGAAGAACACCGCGTGGGGATTGCCGACGTTGACCGCTACAGCCGGGCCAAGATCGGGCTCACCCACATCGACCACCAGGGTATCGATGTCGCGGTCCAGCGGAATGTCGGCCCAGCTGTCCCGGGCCATGCCCATGCCGGCGGTAATCAGGCCGCCGCCGGCGACCGTGCAGTCGTGGCGGCCGCCGTCACTGACAATGGCGACCCGGTCGCGCCCGGTCTCGGCCATGAGCAATTGGGCGACGCAGCGGGTACCGTTGCCGCAGGCTTCGGCGAAGCTGCCGTCGGCGTTGCGTACGGCGATGCGGGCGTCGCTGTCGCCAGAATCCGGAGCCGTAATAACAATGATCTGATCGCAGCCCACACCGGTACGCCGGTCGGCCACGGCGCGCAGCCAGGCGGGCTCCAGGTCGATGGGCGCGGCTCGGGCGTCGAGGACAACGAAATCGTTGCCCAGCCCCTGCATCTTGATGAACGGCTGTCCAGACATGACGCGGTTTATATGGCGCGGACGTCCCTTACGTCCAACCCTTTCATGGCGGCGTCAGCCGTCGCTAAGGGCCACGACGGCGGCGCGCAGGTCGTCGGGAATGGCGGTCGAGCGGCCACTGACCTTATCGACCAGTACCATGACCCCGACGCTGGTGGCGACGCATTCGCCGTCGCGGAACAGCCCTTGGGCAAGATGGGTCGAGCTTCGCCCCATGGATACCAGCCGGGTGCCGACCTCGACCTCGCCGGGAAAACTCATCTGTGAGCGGTAGTCGATGGTCAGCCTGGCGATCACGCCGACACTGTCGGGCGCCGACACATGACGTTCGGCGTCGATCCAGAACTCCACCCGGCCGGCCTCGAAATATTGCGCATAGGCCACGTTGTTGACGTGGTTCGCCGGATCGAGATCGGCAAAGCGGATAATATGCGTGTTCCAGTAGCGGTAGGCCGCGCGGTCGCCCAGATCGAATTCAATGTCTTCGTCAGCCACGATTGAAACCCTCGAGAAAAGCGGTGAGATTGCGGCCCAGGGCATCGCACTGATAGCCACCTTCCTGGATCAATACGATGGGCCGGTCGAGCCCGCCGATGGTGGCGCCGGCGGCGCGGAAGCCGTCGGTCGAAACCTTGAGCCCGGACAGCGGATCGTCCCGGAAGGCATCGAAACCGAGGGACAGCAGCAGGGCGCCGGGATCGAAGCTTAGGATTTTGGCCAGGCCGTCGTTAATAGCCCCAAGGAAAGCTTCGTCGCCACTGCCGAGCGCCAGAGGCAAATTGAGGTTGGCGTCCTCACCGGCCCCTGCCCCGCGTTCATGGGCATAGCCCGCATAGAACGGATAGAAGCCGGTCGGGTCGGCATGGACTGATACAAACAGCACATCGTCGCGCTCGTAGAAGATACCCTGGGTGCCGTTGCCGTGGTGGACGTCGATATCCAGGATGGCGACCCGCGCCAGTTGGCCGCGCATATGCTCGGCGGCGATTGCCACGTTGTTGAGCAGACAGAAGCCGCCGGACAGATCGCCGAAGGCATGATGTCCCGGCGGCCGGCAGATGCCGTAAGAACTATTGGTGCCTTCGAGCACCAGGCTGGCGGCGTGGAGCGCCACGTTGGCGGCGGCGCAGGCCGCCGGCCAGCTTGCCGGCCCCACCGGGCAGGCGAGATCGGCAATATGCCAGCCCGCCTGGGCGACCACGTTGTCGGGATAGCCGGTCATGTGGCGTACCGGATGGACGTTGGGCACCAGATACTCACTGGCGTCTTCGAAGGCCGACCAGCGCTCGTGGGCGGTGGCGAGGAACGCGAGATGCTCGGCACTATGTACCGCCTCGCGCGGGGCCGGACCGAAGTCGTCGGGCGCGATTACGTTGAGGCCGGCCGCCGCGGCGGCGGCGACCAGGTTCTCGGCCCGCTCGGGCACTTCAGGATAGGGCGCCCACTCGCCGTACCGCAGGAAGCGGTTCGGCTGGTGCTGGCGATGGGCGTCGGAGAAGATGGCATGCATGGCAGGATTCCGTTGGAATTTAAGCGCGCGAGGCTAAGCCGCCGGGCGGACGGAGGCAAATGAAAGAGTTCTCGTCACTCGATATAATCCGACAGCGCCATGGCGTCCGACAAAGCCTTTGGCGGATCGGCCTTCTCGGGAAAGTCTGAATTCAGTGGCTTGGTGGCGTCGATCAGCATCTTGGCATCGAGCGATCCTTGCCGGGTGCCGCTTTCATCAAGCCCCAGCGGGTTCATGGTCGAGGTCGGCAATTGCGGGAGAACCGTGCTGTCCCGGTCCCACCGGGCCCGGGTGCCGATGGCCCACATGACTTCGCCCTCGTCGAAGACATCGATGTCGTCGTCAACCACGACTACGGTTTTGAAATATCGCTTGCTGGCCAGGGCCGCCAGCCCGGCCAGCCGGCCTTGGCCCGGCGAACGTTTGTCGATGGCGATGTAGACGAAGGGCTTGCCGCAGCGCCCGTCGGGACCGAAGTGAACCGCCGTGACCGACGGCACGACGCTGCGAACCCGCTCACAGATGTCGGCCTCATGATCCACCGTGCCGACCAGATTGTGTTCCTGATGTGACGGCATGAGGTCGTGGTAGATGGCATCACGGCGCATGGTAATGGCCTTGACCTGGATGACGTGGCACGGGCCGCCGGCGCCGTAGTAGCCGAGGAATTCGCCGAACGGGCCGTCGCTGCTGCTCTCGTTCGGCTCGATGATGCCCTCGATGGCGATTTCGGCCCGGGCCGGAACCGGCAGGTTCACGGTGACCCCAGGGGTTACCTCCAGCGGCTCACCCAGCAGTCCGCCCATGGCTTCCAACTCATTCATTTCCATCGGGCCCGACATGACCGAGGCCAACGCCGTCGCCGGGTGGTGGCCGATCACCGTCACCACTTCCATTCTCTCGCCCCGCGCGGCGTAACGCGTGGCGATCTGGGCGCCGTGCTTCCCGGGAATAAATGAGCACCCCAGCCTGTCTCGCCCCTTCAGTTCATGGCGGTAAATCCCGACGTTCGAAATTCCCGTATCGGGATCTTTGATCACCGTCATGCCGGCGGTTATGTATTTACCGGAGTCGTGCTCGCCATGGGCGGTGATCGGCAACAGGTTGAGATCGGCGTCCCGGCCGCGCAGCACCACTTCTTGGACCGGCGTTTCCGATGGGGGAATCTCGCGCGGCGCGATGCGTTGATCCCGCCTGGCGGTGAACTCGCGCCGGACTTCGCCCCTCCCCCTGGCCTCGAGCATTTCCGGTGTCAGGTCGAGAGCCAGCCCGATAAGGTCGTAACCACCGAATACATTGGCGACCAGAGGCATCTCATGGCCTTTGATTTCGGGACAGTAAACCACCGGAAAACGGCTCTCCCTGGCCAGTTTCTGCTGGAGAACGCCGACCTCGAACTGACTGTCCAGGGGTTTCCTGGACTCGACGTAGAAATCCGGGCCGGCGCTTTTTGCCATTGCGAGAAATTGCCTGAGATCCTTGGCCATGGTGCAACTTATCCTTCTTCCTCGGGAATACTGGTGAGGGAACGAGATTTCGAACAAGCCTAGCAATATGTTGCACCCGGCCGATAGCCTGATGTTGACGGCACAGTCCGGCCCACTCATGCTCGCCTCTCAAGCTGTCCAGGACAAACTGGAGACCGGAATATGTGGGAGAAACGCGAGCCCGACGAGACCATCGAGGTCACGGTCGATGGCTATAAGGTAGTGGTCTACAGCTTCGGCTCGGGCGACGATGTGCTGCTCTGCCTCAACGGCGGGCCCGGCCTGCCCTGCGATTACCTGCGCGAGTCCCACGCGCCCCTGGCCGACGCCGGCTATCGCGTGGTCGCCTTCGACCAGCTCGGCTGCGGTGCCTCCGATAAGCCCGATAACGACTCCCTGTGGACCATCACCCGCTATGTGGAGGAGGTCGAGACTGTGCGCCAGGCCCTGGGGCTGGGCCAAGTCCATATGCTGGGCCAGTCGTGGGGCGGCTGGCTGACCATCGAATACGGCATCACCTATCCGGACAACCTGGCCACTGCCATTCTCTCGAACACTTGCGGCGACATGCCCCACCTGACCCGCGAACTCGACCGCCACCGTGCCGCCCTGGGCGCCGAGACCGTCGCCATGATGCAGCGCCATGAGGCCGACGGAACGATTGATCATCCTGAGTACGAAGCGGCGATCACCCTGCTCAACTACCGCCATGTCTGTCGGCTTACGGAATGGCCGGCGCCGGTGATGCGGTCCCTGGAGGGCTGGAACCAGGGCATCTACGGGGTCATGCAGGGACCCAACGAATTTCTCTATACGGGCAACCTGAAGGACTGGAACCGCATCCCGGACATGCACGCCATCACCTGCCCGACCCTGATCACCGTGGGCCACCACGACGAGATCACCCCGGCCTGCGCCATGCGCATGAAGAACGCCCTGCCCGACGCCACGGTCAAAGTCTTCCCCAACAGCTCCCACATGCCGTTCTATGAAGAGCCGCAAGCCTACCGCGAGTCCCTGCTCGGCTTCCTCGCCGCCCATGGGGTCACCGCATAATTCGGGGGAATGCGGGAGCCAAATTGGTCGCCTGATGGCTCACGTGCTAGCATTGTCGGCGCTTGGGAAAAACCATATAGGATCTCCTGTTTTATCGCGGAGGCTAGGCCATGATCATTCTCGTCGCTGGATCCCACGGCGTCACGGGGCAACTACTCATACCGCTGCTCGCGCAAGGCGGCCACACCGTCAGAGCCATGGTGCGCGACCCGGCCCAGGCGCCGGCTGGCGCGGCCCTGGGCGGCGAACCACTGATCGCCGACCTTGAGGCTGACTGCGCCCACGCGGCCAAGGGCTGCGACGTCATTATGTTTGCCGCCGGCGCCGGCGCTGGCAGTGGGACGGCGCGCAAGAAATCCGTCGATCACGCCGGCGCCGTCAGGCTGATCGACGCCGCCAAGGCCCATGGGGCGCGGCGCTACGTCATGCTGAGTGCAATCAACGCCGAGAATCCGGAGTCCTACGACGACGACTCGGAGTCGATGCGCGCCTATCTTTTCGCCAAGTCAAAGGCCGACGGGGTATTGCGGGCAAGCGGGCTGGACTACACCATTGTCCGGCCCGGCCGCCTGACCGACGAGCCCGCCACGGGCAGGGTCGAGACCCATGCAAGACCCTTCACCATTACACCGCAGCGCCACGTACACCAGTGGCCCGATGAAGGCACTTCGGCTGCCCAAGGTTCTTGAGAAAACGGGCCTGAGCCGCACCCATACCGGACTTGAGGGACAAATTGCTGCGGAGAACGTGCAGCTCAAGCTCATCGCTGAAGAGAGCGACGATGTTAGGCGGTTGGTGGAATTGGGCCTGGCAAGGCGCCCTCGCTTGTTGTCGCTGGAGCGAGAGGCAGCGGCGCTTGAGGGTCGGCGGAGGAAAAATTTGGCTGGAATCGCCCGAGCCAGGCAGAGTATTTCCGAGGCTAGATTGCGTATCTCTGAGCTGCGGACCGCGATGGTCAATGAAGTTGTTCAACAGCTTAGCAAAACCAAGGCCGAGCTATTTGACTTGGCGGACAGAATTCGTGCGAGCGAGGACAAACTGGCCAGGATGGAAGTTTGTGCACCCATCGAAGGAACTATCGTAAATCTCCAGGTTCACACGCTTGGGGGAGTCATAGCTCCAGGGGCGCCGCTGTTGGATATCGTACCGAGTGACGATTCTCTGGTAATAGAAGCGCGAGTTGATCCCGGTGATATTGACGTCGTGCGCACGGGTCTAGAAGCCCACGTACGAATTTCGGCATTTAGCCAAAGAAACATGACACCAATTCCTGGGGTCGTAACCTACGTATCCGCGGACCGGCTCAATGACGAACGTACGGGTGTCGGTTATTATGTGGCGCGGATAATGTTGGAGGAGAAGGATATTTTTGAAGCGTTGCAGGGAGCGAAGCTTCAACCTGGAATGCAGGCTGAAGTGATGATAGCGACGGGTACGCGCATGGCACTTGATGTAATCATTAGCCCAATTTTAGACAGTTTTAATCGCGCATTTAGAGAAGACTGAGATCACAGAATAACAATCGCATAAAGCCATGTGCCTAATTTGATTGGTAGTATGGCTCCTGCGGTGCTTCGGTTTTGGGGAATATTGGCGCCACCTTCAGCCCCCAGCGCCAAGATTCAGCCATAGCTTCGCACAATATTCGGGTTGCCAATATTGAGGTCCGTTGTCGGCGGCGAATCAGATTCAAATAAAGGTTGGCTCCGACAGCTTTACCTGACCCGACCCGAACATCACACCGCCTGAATATGGACAGGGCGGCAATTCATGCGTTCGCCAGCGACGTGGCATTGACTTCGGCGGCCAGGATCTCGCGACTATAGGTGGTGTTCTCGCGTGTGTTTCGCGCGCGCTCCTCCAGCCAGCGTACGGCAACGCCGAACTCCTGATCGAAGGTATTTTTTATCGCCGCCGCTTCCGAGAGAACGGTCTGCCGGGGCCGCCCGCCGGTAACAAGCAGCGGCTTGCCCGACAGGCGATGCGAATAGGCGCCATAGCGGATCCGTTCCAAGCCCTCCCCGCTGACGGTATCCCCGCCATATTCGGGTGCCGCGGCGTATAGCCCGGCACCCAGAACCACGATCGCGGCGGCGGAATGCAAATCCGTTTGAGAAACCAAGGCTTGCGCATCATCGGCGCGCGGCCATAGGGCCTTTGCCACGAGCGGCATGCTGCTCACATAGAGAAGCAGCAAACCGAACGCCATCACAGAGAGCGCGAACCTGCGAAAGCGCCGCAACAGGCAGAGGCCAAGGAGAATTAGAAGTGTGGCGCTGCCCGGCGGCAGAACAAGCAGGGCAACGATCTTGCTGAGGTAAAATCCCGCCACGGCGCTATCGTCCGCCGCCCGGGACGGGCGAGGCGTTGTTGCCGCGTCGCATATCGCGGACGCGACAGCCCCGGAAGGCACCCGTGTCCCTATAGCCGCATGTTATTACCGAACGCATTTTCATGTGTATTTTGGCGACCGCGACGAAGAGGCCGATAATCGAGCAATAGATTGGGACTCATCATACGATGCATCAGGCCAGACTGGCGCAAAAAGCGCGGCTTAATTGCAGTTTGGCAATTGCGCGGCAAGAAGGCGGGGCCACATATACTCCCAGCCATCCCCATGGGAGGCGCCGGATACGGTTTGTATGGCGATACAATTGCTTGCGGCGGCGCGGCTCCGGTAGGATTCAGCGACATAGGCGCCGATAATATCGTCTTCCGCGCCGACAAAATGGATTTGCGGAATTGTCGAAACCTGCGCCGCGACATCGGCCGCGTTCAGCGAACCGCTCAGGGGCGACACCTGTTTGCGCCGGTGCAAGGTCACATGATCCAGGTTTCCCGCGACGGTGCGGATGCTCGTCACATCGGTGCGCCGCGCGGCGACAAGTACCGCCACCGCGCCGCCACCCGAAAAACCCACCAAATCGATCGCCGTTGCACCGGCGGCTTCCTTGACCTGATCGATGACCGCCGAGATCGCTTCGATCACTTCGCGGGCAAAGCGGTGGCTGGTCCAATATTGCTGCGTGCAGCGGG
>CAZYDR010000013.1:48060-48352 GCA_964645285.1 uncultured Alphaproteobacteria bacterium | reverse complement strand
AGCGCGAATGCGCGTCGCCGCTTATGCGGCGGGAGCCTGCGTGGCGATTGAACGCCCATCGGACATTCTTTACTGGCCGATGGTGTCATTGAGTCCAGCCGCTCTTTATCAGGAAAAGGACGAACATCAACGCCACCGCCAGGGCCTGGGCGCCGATCCGGGCGCGCATGAGCAGGTTGCCGTACTTGCGGTTCCATTCGCCGCCCCGGACCATGACAACCAAACCGGCAAACAGCACGGCGACAGTGGCCCCGAGGGCAATACCACCGTCGGCAAGAAAAGACCCCAAGTT
>CAZYDR010000013.1:0-48050 GCA_964645285.1 uncultured Alphaproteobacteria bacterium | reverse complement strand
ACGAGCACTTCGAGCATTCAATAGTCTCCCTCTGCAATATAGGACGGTCATGGCAATACGGGCTAGGCCCATTTGTCGCGCTGGGCTATCGTTCCGGCCTCGCCGATTGATCAGGGTCATCGCCGAAATTCGCCGACACGCTATAATGGCCCACGGTTCCACTATTTGTTGTTCTCGCCGGAGACATTATTCGATGCTCGACACTAGCCCTGACGCCAGCGACTACTTTACGATTTGGCCCTACTACTTTCTCGCCGTCGTGAGCGTTCTTATCGGCTTGGTGATGATCGTGGTGTGGTGGCCCGAGAGCTTTCCCGACAAGGATGAACTGGTGATGGTCAAGGGCGACATTGCCACGGTTCGTATCAAGGACGACATCTCGGGGACCTCGGCGGGCGCCTTCATGCCGGCGGTGACCTCGGTGTACTTCACCTTCAAGAAGCAGGACGGTGAGTACTTCTACCCCTCGACCCAGCCCGACTACCACATCGTGCGCGACTTCACGGCGGTCAATATCGAGGTCTGGGTCATCAAGGAAGAACTTGGCGGCGGCCTGCCTATCCGTATCTGGCAGATCGTCGAGGACAACCCCTACAACCTGGTTTTCGAAGCCACCAACGTGACCTACGAGGCGGTCATTGAGCGACTGGTGATCATCGACCGCTCCATGGTGGTAGCCGGCTATTATGTCTTGGTACTGGCCTTCGGCTTCGTCCTGTTCGGCGTCGGCCTACGGCACGTCAACCGCCGCCGGGACGCCGAGGGCTTCTAATATTCGCTCACCAGGCGCTGGAAACGTTCCCGATGCTCGACGCTACCCCCGATGCGACAGACGCCTACACGATCTGGCCGTACTACTTTTTCGCCGCCGTTGGGACCATCATCGCCCTGGTCATCATTGTCGTGTGGTGGCCCGAGAGTTTCCCTGACAAAGACGAACTGGTGATGGTCAATGGCGATATAGTCACGGTCATCATCAAGGACGACATCTCCAAACCTCGGCCGGCGCCATGCTGCCGGCGATCACCTCGATGTACTTTACCTTCAAGAACCAGGACGGCGAATACTACTATCCCTCGACCCAACCCGACTACCGCCTGGTGCGCGATTTCACTGCGGTCAATCTCGACATCTGGGTCGAGAAAGACGCCCTAGATGGCAGCGAACCAGTCCGCATCTGGCAAATCGTCGAGCACGCCCACTACACCGTGGTACAGAAAGCCACGGATATTTCCTACGAGACCATCATCGCGCGGCTGGTGACCATCGACCGCTCCATGGTGGTGATGGGCTATAATGTATTGGCCCTGGCTTTCGGCTTTGCCCTGCTCGGTATCGGCCTGCAGCACGTCAACCGCCGTCGGGACGAGGAAGGCTTCTAGTTCCCGCTCAACAGCCGCCGGGCGATGACCTGGGCCTGGATTTCGGCGGCGCCTTCGAAGATGTTGAGGATGCGCGAGTCGACTAGCACCCGGCTGATGGTGAACTCCTCGGCATAGCCGTTGCCGCCGTGGATCTGCAGGGCGTTGTCGGCGCTCGACCAGGCGACCCGGGCGGCCAGCAGTTTGGCCATGCCGGCCTCGAGATCGCAGCGGTGGCCGGCGTCCTTCTCGCGCCCGGCGAACCAGGTGAGCTGGCGGGCGATCATGGTCTCCACCGCCATCCAGGCGAGCTTGCCTGAGACCCGGGGGAAGCCGTAGATCGCCTCGCCAAACTGGATGCGCTCGTTGGCGTAGGAGAGCCCCAGTTCCAGGGCGTTCTGGGCGACCCCGACGGCGCGAGCGGCGGTCTGGATACGGGCCGACTCAAACGTCACCATAAGCTGTTTGAAGCCGTTGCCTTCCTCGGCCCCGAGCAGGCTGTCCGCGGGCACCTCGAAGCCGTCGAAGGCGAGTTCGTATTCCTTCATGCCGCGATAGCCGAGCACGCCGATTTCGCCGCCGGTCATGCCGGGCGCCGGGAACGGGTCGTCATCACTGCCCCGGGGCTTCTCGGCGAGGAACATGGAGAGGCCCTTGTAACCGGGCTGGTCCGGGTCGGTGCGGGCCAGCAGAGTCATCAGGTCGGTGCGCGCCGCGTGGGTGATCCAGGTCTTGTTGCCGGTGACCCGGTAGACATCGCCATGGCGGATTGCCCGGCTGCGAAGCGACCCTAAGTCCGAGCCGGTGCCGGGCTCGGTAAACACCGCCGTCGGCAGCACTTCACCGGAAGCCAGGCGGGCGAGCCAGCGGGATTTCTGCTCATCGGTGCCACCGCTGCGGATCAGCTCGGCGGCGATCTCCGAGCGGGTGGCCAGGGAGCCAACGCCCAGAGAGCCCCGGCTCAACTCCTCGGTGACCACGCACATGGCCACCTTGCTCATACCCAGCCCGCCCCATTCCTCGGGCACGGTAAGGCCGAAGACGCCGAGTTCGGCCATCTCGTCGATGATGTCCATGGGGATCAGGCGGTCGTCGCGATGCCAGTCCTGGGCCTGGGGGGCGATGCGCTCGTCGGAGAAGCGGTGGAACTGCTCGCGCACCATGTCGAGGGTCTCGTCGCCGGGACAGGCATCACCAAAATGGCCGTCGGCGATAAGCGCGGCAATGCGAACACGCACGGCGGCGGAATTACCATCGGCGATCAGGCGCGACACCTCGGCAGTACGGAAAGCCGTCAGAGCGCTGTCTTCAAGACCGAGATCACCCGGGCGCACCACCTCGATCTGGCTCATGGCGATGCCGCCGGCTATCTGGGCGAGATACTCGCCGAACGCCGCCTGGACGATCAGGCTCTCAAGTTCACCAAGACGGCCCTCGTCATCGAGCCGCCGGGCCCAGCCCAGCATTTGCTGCAAGGCCGCCACATAGGTGGCGTACCAGGCCAGGCCATGGGCGGCGAACTGGTGTTCATCGACCAAGCGGACATCGACCCGGCCATCGCTGACCGTCGATAGCCGTATCGCCGAGCGGGCGGCGTCAAGCAGCCCCTCGGCGGCGTCGATGGCGCCGTCGCAGGTGGTCAGCAGATCGGCGAGGATGGTGTCGCCGCTGGATGGCCCCGCGCTCACCCCTCTTGGGCGTCTTCGAGGGTGTGGAGGCCGGGGCGTTTGGCCTGGACCAGCACCGCCATGTTGCCTGGCAGGTGCTCGTTGCGCAGCATCTTCATGTGGGCCCTAGGAATATCGTCCCAGGCGAACACTTCGCTCATGCACGGATCAATCCGGCGCTCGACCATCAGGTGGTTGGCCTGGCTGGCCTGCTTGAGGTTGGCGAAATGGCTGCCCTGGATACGCTTCTGGCGCATCCACACGAAGCGCGCGTCGAAGGTCAGATTGAAGCCCGTGGTACCGGCGCAGAACACCACCATGCCGCCGCGCTTGACCACGAAGCAGGACACCGGGAAGGTGACCTCGCCGGGGTGCTCGAAGACGAAATCGACGTCGTTGCCCTTGCCGGTAACGGCCCAGATGGCCTTGCCGAACTCGCGCACCTTCTTGGCGTAGGCGCCGTAGCCCTCGACATCGTCGATGTCGGGGCACTGGCCCCAGCAATCGAAGTCGGAGCGGTTAATGGCGTCCTTGGCGCCGAGCGACAGCACGAACTCGCGCTTTTCCTCGTCGGAGATTACGGCGATGGCGTTGGCCCCGGCGGTGGCGATGAGCTGGATCGCCATGGAGCCGAGACCGCCGGCCCCGCCCCACACCAGTACGTTATGGCCAGGGCGCAGAATATGCGGCCGGTGGCCGAACATCATGCGATATGCGGTCGCCAGGGTCAGCACGTAGCAGCCGCTCTCCTCCCAGGTGAGATGGCGCGGGCGCGGCATGAGCTGGCGCGATTGCACCCGGCAGAACTGGGCGAAGCTGCCGTCCGGGGTCTCATAGCCCCAGATGCGCTGGCTCGGCGACAGCATGGGATCGCCGCCGTTGCACTCCTCGTCGTCGCCGTCGTCCTGATTGCAGTGGACCACGACCTCGTCGCCGACCTTCCAGCGTGTCACCCGGCGGCTCACGGCCCAGACGATGCCCGAGGCATCGGAGCCGGCGATGTGATAGTCGGCCTTGTGGATGTCGAACGGCGACACCGGCTTGCCCAGAGAGGCCCAGACGCCGTTGTAATTGACGCCCGCGGCCATGACCATGACCAGCACCTCGTCGGATTCGATGTCCGGCGTTTCCACCACCTCGACCTGCATGGCCGGGTCCGGCTCGCCGTGACGCTCGCGGCGGATTGCCCAGGCGTACATCTTCTCGGGCACGTGGCCGAGGGGCGGAATCTCGCCGACTTCATATAGTTCCTTGCCCGCGACACCTTCTTCGGCATCGAGGTCAATGGCTGCTGCCGTCTCGCTCATTTAACTTTGTCCCCCTATGGCGACCCCGAAACACTTGCCCCGGCGGTCGGAAAGCTGTGCAATTGTTTGCGGCGGGAGGGTCTTTTTGCAAGGTTTTTTCGCAATGCAACATAAGCTACTCTTGCGGCGCACGAAAATACGAGGGCGAGGATGAACGACGCGACCCCAAAAACCGGCAAAGAAACCGCCAACAAGGCAACGGTTCGTAAGCCTGATCGGCCCTGGATGATGCGGACCTACGCCGGCCATTCGTCGGCCACCGCCTCCAATGCCCTGTACCGCGCCAATCTGGCGCGCGGCCAGACCGGCCTCTCGGTGGCCTTCGATCTGCCGACCCAGACCGGCTACGACCCGGACCATGCCCTGGCCCGCGGCGAGGTCGGCAAGGTCGGCGTCCCGATCAGCCATCTCGGCGACATGGAAGCCCTGTTCGACGAGATTCCCCTCGAGCGCATGAACACATCCATGACCATCAACGCCACGGCGCCGTGGCTGTTCGCGCTTTACATTGCCGCGGCCGAGCGCCAGGGCGCCGACCGCGCGGCCCTCACCGGCACGGTGCAGAACGACGTGCTCAAGGAATACTTGAGCCGCGGCACCTATATCTTCCCGCCGGGGCCGTCCATGCGCCTGACCGCCGACATCGTCGCCTTCGCCGTCGACCAGGTGCCCAAGTGGAACCCCATCAACGTCTGCTCCTACCACCTCCAGGAAGCCGGCGCGACCACGGTGCAGGAGATCGCCTTCGCCCTGGCCAACGCCATCGCCACCCTGGACGCGGTGCGCGATGGCGGTCAGGTGCCCGAGGCGGAGTTTCCCACTGTCTGCGGCCGGGTTAGCTTTTTCGTCAACGCCGGACTCAAGCTGATTACCGAAATCGCCAAGATGCGCGCCTTCACCGAGCTGTGGGACGAGCTGCTGGCGGCGCGCTACGGCGTCGCGGACCCACAGCTGCGGCGCTTCCGCTACGGCGTCCAGGTCAACTCCCTGGGCCTCACCGAGCAGCAGCCGGAAAACAACGTCTACCGCATCCTCATCGAAATGCTCGCCGTGGTGCTCAGCAAGGACGCCCGCGCCCGCGCTGTCCAGCTCCCGGCGTGGAATGAGGCCATGGGCCTGCCCCGCGAGTGGGACCAGCAATGGAGCCTACGCCTGCAACAGGTGGTCGCCTATGAGACCGATATCCTGGAATTCGACGACATCTTTACGGGCTCCGAAGTCATGGCTGCCAAGGTTGCCGAGCTGAAGCGCGAGGCCCTCGACGAAGTCGCCCGCATCGCCGAGCAAGGCGGCGCCGTAGCCGCCATCGAGAACGGCTATATGAAGGAAGCCCTGGTCGAGGCTAACGCCCGGCGCATGGCCGCCATCGAGAGCAGCGAGAAGACGGTGGTCGGGGTCAACGCCTACCAGGATTCCGAACTGTCGCCGCTTGCTATTGGACAAGATGGCGGCTTCCTCACGGTCGAGGCCGCCGCCGAGACCGCCCAGCTCCGCAACATCGAGGCGTGGCGCGCCGCCCGCGATCAGGCCGCCGTGGACGAAGCCCTCCATGGCCTCCAGGCCGCCGCTTGCGAGGGCGCCAACATCACGCCCGCCTCCATCGCCTGCGCCCACGCCGGGGTGACCACCGGCGAATGGGCCGGGACGCTGCGCGAAGTGTTCGGCGAATACCGCCCGCCCACCGGCGTCGCCGAGCACATCGAACCCGCTGACGAAACCCTGGTCGCCGAGACCCGCGAGCGCGCCCAAGCCGTCGCCGCCCGCTTGGGCCGGCCGATCCGCCTGTTGGTCGCCAAGCCCGGCCTCGACGGCCACTCCAACGGCGCCGAGCAGGTCGCGCTCCGCGCCCGCCACTACGGCCTTGACGTCATCTACGACGGCATCCGCCTGACCCCGGCGGAAATCACCACCGCCGCCACCGAGCACGCCGTCGACGTCATCGGCCTTTCGATTCTTTCAGGCTCTCACACCCTACTCATCGCCGACATAACCACCCGCCTGCGCCGGGCCGGCCTCGGCAAGCTTCCCGTGGTGGTCGGCGGCATCATCCCCGCGGCCGACGCCGAAGCCCTGAAAGCCGCCGGCGTCGCCGCCGTCTACACCCCCAAGGACTTCGAGCTGACGGCGATCATCGCGGCTATTGTTGAGTTGGTGGATGGGCGGGTGGAGAAGGTGGCGTGAGCGGCCCCGCAGCCCTCATCGACCGTGCGCGCTATCCGCTGGCCGAGCCGGACAATCCCCTGACGACCGCCCTAATCGAGCGCTGCCGGACCGAATTGGCCGAGCGGGTAGTCTGCGTCATTGACGGCTTTCTGACGCCCGGGTCCCTCGCCGCCCTGGCGGCCGAGGCGGAGGGGTTGGCGCCGTTGGCGCATCACCGGGCGGCCAAGCGCAATTGTTATATCGGGGTCGCGGACGATCCGGCTCTGGCGGCGGATCATCCCCGGCGGCATTTCATAGCGACGACCCTGGGGGTGGTGGCCGATGATCTTATACCGGCGGAGTCGGGGTTGCGGGCGCTTTATATGTGGCCGGCGTTCCAATCGTTTCTCGCCGCCATCATGGGTTACCCGGCGCTCTACCCCAACGAGGACCGTTTTCAGGCGCTCAACGTCATTGTCTATGAGCCCGGGGAACAGTCGGACTGGCATTTCGATCCGGATAACGACTTCACCATAACGCTGTTGCTCCAGGAAGCCGAACGGGGCGGCGGGTTCTCCATCGTGCCTGATATCCGCCCACACGATGACGAGAATTACCCCGGCGTCAAACGAGTGCTGGACGGCGACGAATCCAGGGTCGATCACCTGGAGCGGGCGACCGGCTCCCTGGTGGTGTTCCGGGGCCATGATTCGCTCCACCGAGTGGCCGCGGTCGAGGGCGAGCGGCGGCGGCTGGTCAGCGTCATGTGCTATGAAGACCGGCCCGGCATTGTCGGCGACCCGAAGGTCAATGCCGCCATCTACGGACCACGCGCGGCGGCTATCGAAGGCCTCGCGTAGATTTAGCCAGGGAGCAAACACTATGGAATCAGAAATCGAAGCCGTTACCGCGCTTATCGACACGCTTATCGAGTTGCCGTCACCTACGGCTTTCAGATTGTCGGCGCCCTGGTGTTTCTCGTCATTGGCCTCAAGGTCTCGGCCTGGGCCGGGCGCCGGATCAACCAACTGGCCCTCGACAAGGAGATCGACGAGACCCTGGCCAGGTTCATGGGCACCGGGGTCAAGCTGGTGTTCGTCGGCTTCCTCATCATCATTACGTTGGGCAACTTCGGGGTTTCCATCGCGCCGTTGATTGCCCTGGCCGGCGCGGCCGCCTTCGGCGCCACCATGGCGCTCCAGGCGCCGCTGTCGAACTTCGGAGCCGGCTTCGCGATTATTCTCGGGCGGCCGTTCATCGTCGGCGACACCATCACCGTCAAGAACACCTCGGGCATCGTCTAGGAGATCAAGCTCGGCGCCACGGTGCTGATTACCGAGGACGGTGAGCGCATCACCGTGCCCAACAAGCATGTGGTCGGCGAGGTCATCGTCAATTCCCGGGCCAGTCGCATCGTCGAGAGCCGCATCGGCATTGCGCTGGAAGCCGACTCCGAGGCCGCCGACGCCCTGGTACGCGGCGCCCTGTCCGTCACCGACAGCGTCGCCGAAACGCCCCTGCCCCAGGTCGGGGTCCACGATTTCACCTATGGCGGGGTGGTCATCGGGGCGCGCTTCTGGGTGCCGAGCACGACCTATTTCGAAAGCCGCTACAACGCCAACGGCGCCATTCTCAAGGCCCTCAAGGGCGACGGCGTGGCCCTGCTGCCGGCGGCCTCGGCGGCGGTAACGGCGGCGATCCTTTCGGCCGACGACGAGACCGAAGAGTCCGGCTTTATGTAGAAGCGCGCCGCTTTTTGGAAAGCGCGTTCAAGCGCCCAGTCTTGTGTTCACACGAATTGGGGCTCCCGCCGAACGGTCGGATGTCCGCGCCCGGCGATTGAGGGCCAAATAAAAAGCAGCTACCCCGCCGACGCCTGGTCGATGTCTTCGGGCAACGGGAACCAGCGAAGAGTCTCGGCGTCGTCGCCCATGGCTTCGGTGACGCAGCATTGGGTCTGGCGGGCGCCAGCCTCGGCGAAGATGTCGCGGGCGGCCTGGAGGTAGCCATCGAGGGCGTCTTCCGTGGCGGTCTCGGCGGCGGGACCTCCGGGGCCCAGGATGTCCATATCCTCAAGCCCATAGGGCGCGCTATCGGTCATGGTGCGGTGGCGCCAGATGCCGCTGTCGGGCTCGAACGTGTAGTCGGGCAGCAGCTTCCAGCCATGGCTCGCCACCATGTCGACCGCCGCGATGATGTAGTCGGTCATGGCGTCCGAGAAGAAGTAGTTGAAGCCGAGGCGGATCCAGCCCGGCTTAATGCCGTTGCAACCCTCGACGATGCTGTCGCGGAAGGCGCGCGACTGGTCGAGGCTAATGTCGAGCAGCCGGTGGCCATAGGGTCCGGCGCAGGAACAGCCGCCGCGCGACTGGATGCCGAACAGGTCGTTGAGCAGAGCGACCACGAAGTCGTGGTGCAGGTTCTGCTGGCCGTGGCGGACCACAAACGAAACGATGGCGAGGCGCTTGAGTTCCGGGTTGCCGAGAATGTGGAGATTGGGATTCTTGAGCCATACGGCGAAGGCGCGGCGCAGGAAGACCTCGTCGCGGGCTTCGATCTCGGCGGCGCCGACGCTGTCCTTGACCTGGAATACCAGGCCGGCGCGAATGCTCTCGACAATCGCCGGGGTACCGCCTTCCTCGCGGTGCTCCAGGTTGCCGATATAGACGTGCTCGACCGGGTTGACGTAGGCTACCGTGCCGCCGCCGGGCCGGGCCCGGGTGCGGTTGACCAGCAGGTCCTTGCGCACCACCAGCACCCCCGGTGAGCCGGGACCGCCGGGGAACTTGTGGGGCGATATAGACATGGCATCCATGGCGGCGCGCTGGCCTTGGTCACCTGGGCCACCCAAGACATCGATGCCGATGTGGGGGGCGGCGGCGCCGTAATCCCAGAAGTTCAGCGCCCCGTGGTCGTGGAGCAGAGTGGTGATGGCATGGATATCGGAGACGATGCCGGTGACGTTGGACGCCGCAGAAAAACTGCCGATTACCAGCTCGCGGTCGCGATAGAGCGCCAACTGGCGCTCCAGGTGGCCAAGATCGATACGGCCGTCGGCGGCTTCGTCGATAGCCACCACGTTGGCGATGCTCTCGCGCCACGGCAGCTCGTTGGAATGATGTTCGTAGGGGCCGATCAGCACCACCGGACGCTGCTCCGCCGGAATGTGGCGCGACAGGTCAAAGCGGGCGTCGAGATCCGAGGGAATGCGGATGTTGAGAATGTCGATCAGCCGGTTGATGGCGCCGGTGGTGCCGGCGCCGCAGAAGATCACCGCGTAATCGTCGTCGGCGCCGATGGAGCGGCGGATGGTCTCCCGCGCCTGCTCCCGGTAATGGGTGGTCTGGAGGCCGGTGAGCGACGTCTCCGTATGGGTGTTGGCGTAATAAGGCATAACCCGGTCGCGCAGGAAGTCCTCGATGAAGACGAGCGAGCGGCCCGACGCGGTGTAGTCCGCATAAGCCAGCCGGCGGCCGCCGAAGGGGCCGTTGATCACCCGGTCGCTGCCGATGATGGAGGCGTGAATTTTTTCGACGAGGGCATCAGTGTTGATCATGGGGCTGATCATGCGGGAACCTCGGTCTGGCGATCTGGATTGCCGTGCTGGGGGTCGTCCGTACCGGCTGTCCGGCGATAGCTTACGGCGCGAGCGTGAAGATCGGTGATGATCCGACTGCCGGTGGTGACGAAGAGAAACGGCAGTAGTGCATGAACCAGGCAGACCACCGCGCCCATGGCCATGCGCAGCCCGATGGTGAAGGCCACCACGAAATGCTCGCTGTGGGTCTCGTCCACGCTCGCCGGGTGGGCGCTAAACATCCGTCGCCACATACGCTCGACTCCCAATTTTCGCTGCGCCGGCGGCCCGGTTTTTTTGGGTCCGCGACGCTCTTTTCTCCCTTGCATAGAGTATGTCAGACCGGGCGGGATGATTTTGCGATTTCTTCTAACATTTTTGTCTTTAGTAGGCCATAATACCCGTTGATTTGAATTATATCGAAAATTATTCCATGGATGATATCGATAGAAACATTCTTGCCCAGATTCAGGTCGATTCGACCATCGGGGTTGCCGACCTTGCCGAACGGGTTGGCCTATCGACCACGCCGTGCTGGCGGCGCATTCAGAACCTGGAGAAAGCAGGCGTCATCCGCGCCCGTGTGGCCCTGCTCGACGCCAAGGCGCTCAATGTCGGCGTCACGGTGTTCGTCCGCCTGCGCATCAGCCAGCATTCCTACGACTGGCTCGAAGACTTCGCGGCCAAGATCGCGGCCATTGACGAGGTGGTCGAGTTCTACCGCATGTCCGGCGACGTGGACTACCTGTTGAAGATCGTGGTACCCGACATCGCCAGCTACGACGAGGTTTACAAGCGGCTCATCAAGTCGGCCGAGTTTTCCGACGTTAATTCCGCCTTCGCCATGGAAGAGATCAAATATACCACCGCCCTGCCGCTGGACTATGCGAGCTAGTCGGACAGGTCACACCACCGGCGCGCCGTAACCGAAGCTGTAGGGTACTGGCCCGGAGAACGCCACAACGTCGCCGTCGGCTAACTCACGGGCGCCGTTGACCGGGTCGCCGACCAGGCCGCCGGTGATATCGCGGCCATTGACCAGCACCAGGAAGACATCGGCCAAAACGATCCCGACGGTGCCGGCAAGTTCCCGCAGGGTGCAGCCCACGGGGATCTCCATATGGCGCGGTGCGGCGCCGCCATTGGCCACGGCGATGCTGTTGAACAAGCGCACCTCAACGCGAATCGCCGCGTCACCGCGGTTATGACCAATATCAGCCATCATAACCGCAGTGTAGCCGCAGCAATCACCGCCGGGCCTTGATCACGATCAAGCTTCCTCGAACAGCACCGTCGACAGGTAGCGCTCGGTGAACGACGGAATGATTACCACGATATTCTTGCCCGCCATGTCGGGTCGGGCCGCGACCCTGAGGGCGGCATGGACCGCGGCGCCCGACGAGATACCGCCGGTAATGGCCTCGGTGGCTGCCAGCTTGCGGGCGGTATCGAGGGCCTCGTCGTTGGTGACCAAAAGGATGTCGTCGATCAGGCCGGTGTCGAGCACGCCGGGCACGAAGCCGGCGCCGATGCCCTGGATCTTGTGTGGGCTATGCTCGCCGCCGGAAAGCACCGGGCTGTCGGCGGGCTCGACGGCGATCATCTGGACGCCCGGCTTGCGCGCCTTGAGCACCCGGCCGACGCCGGTCAGGGTGCCGCCGGTACCGATGCCCGAGACCACCGCGTCGACGCTGCCGCCCGTGTCGGCCCAGATTTCCTCGGCCGTAGTGGCTTCGTGGATGGCCGGGTTGGCCGGGTTCTCGAACTGCTGGGGAATGACCGCGCCGGGGATCGAATCGCGCAGGGCCTCGGCCTTGGCCAGGGCACCCTTGATGCCCTCGGCGGCCGGGGTAAGCCCCAGCTCGGCGCCGAGGAAGCCCATCATCTTGCGGCGCTCCACGGACATGCTGTCGGGCATGGTTAGGATCAGCCGGTAGCCTTTGGCGGCGCAGACAAAGGCTAATCCGATACCGGTGTTGCCCGAGGTCGGCTCGATGACCGTGCCGCCGGGCTTGAGCGTGCCGTCAGCCTCCATGGCCTCGATCATGGCGACGCCGATGCGGTCCTTGACGCTGGCCAGGGGATTGAAAAATTCGAGCTTGGCCAGGATGTGGCCGCCAACCCCCTCGGCCTCGCACAGCCGGTTGAGGCGCACCAGCGGCGTGCCGCCGACGGTGTCGATGATCGAGTCGTAGATCCGCCCGCGGGGGGCGGCAAGATGGCTGGCAATGGCGCTAACGTCGGTGGTCATAGTGATATCCTCCAGCAAAAATCTGTTATCGGTTTACGGCCCGCCAGCCGATGTCGCGGCGGCAGAACCCTTCGGGCCAGTCGATGGTGTCGATGGCGCCATAGGCGCGGGTCTGCGCCGCCGCAATGGTCGATGCGGTGGCGGTAACCCCAAGCACCCGGCCGCCTGCGGCGGTGATGTTATCGCCATCCTGTTTGGTTCCGGCATGAAAGATGGTGATGTCGTCCAGGGCCCCGGCGCCATTGAGGCCGCCGATCACCGAGCCCTTGTCATAGGCGCCGGGGTAGCCGTTGGTCGCCATAACGACGCAGAGCGCCGCGTCGTCGCGCCAGCGCAGATGAAATTTGTCGAGCACGCCGTCGGCCGTGGCGACCAGCGCGGGCAACAGGTCCGACATCATTCGGGGCAGCATAACCTGGGTCTCGGGATCGCCGAACCGGGCGTTGTATTCGATGACCTTGGGGCCGTCGTCGGTCAGCATCAGGCCACAATAGAGCACGCCCTTGAAGGGGCAGCCCTCAGCGGCCATGGCGGCCACGGTCGGCTCGATAATACGGTTCATGATCTCAGCAGCCATGGCCTAGTCGACCGCCGGGGTCGGCGAATAGGCGCCCATGCCGCCGGTGTTGGGGCCGGTGTCGCCGTCGCCCACCGCCTTGTGGTCCTGGGCGGCGGCGAGCGGTAGGCAATTCACGCCATCGACCAGGGCGTGGAAACTGGCTTCCTGGCCCATGAGCTTTTCCTCGATAACCCATTGCGCCGCCGCGTTACCAAGTTCGGCGCCCAGGTCGTCAATCGCGGCCAGGGCCTCGCCCAGGGTCTCGGCCACCACCACACCCTTGCCGGCGGCGAGCCCGTCGGCCTTAATGACGATGGGCGCGCCCTGGTCGCGGATATAAGCCTTGGCGGCGTCGTTGTCGGTGAAGCGGCCATAGGCGCCGCTGGGAATGCCGTACTTGGCGCAAAGGTCCTTGGTGAAGCCCTTGGAGCCCTCGATGACGGCGGCGGCGGCGTTGGGCCCGAAGGCCTTGATGCCAGCGGCGTCGAGCCGATCAATCAGGCCAGCGACCAAAGGCGCTTCGGGGCCAACTACCACGAAGTCGATGGCGCGTTCGCCACAGAGCGCAATAAGGCTGTCGAAGTCATCGACCGCCACGGGAACACATTCGGCGTCTTGGGCAATGCCGGCGTTGCCCGGCGCGCAGAGTAGCTCATCGCACAACGGCGACGCCGCGATCGCCCAGCACAGGGCATGCTCACGCCCGCCCAACCCGACCACCAAAACCTTCATCAAATCCCCCTGAAATTCATAGCCCGGCTTTGCCTCGGGTCCACCCTCTTGTATCATAGGCCGCAGCCATGACAGATCAAACCACCGATACCACGGGCAACATTCCGGAATACACGGTCAGCGAATTATCCCTGGCGGTGAAGCGCTCCGTCGAAGGATCGTTCCAGCGGGTCCGGGTACGCGGTGAGGTGTCGCGCTTGGCCCAGCCGCGCTCGGGCCATCTTTATTTCCGCCTCAAGGACGAGAACGCGGTGATCGAGGCGGTATGCTGGCGCGGTGTCGCCGCCGGCCTGCGTTACCCCCCCGAAGACGGCCTCGAAATTATCTGTAGCGGCCGGCTGACCACCTATCCGGGGCGCTCGCAATACCAGATCATCGTCGATCACGTGGAGCCGGCCGGCGAAGGCGCTTTGCTCAAGCTGCTCGAGGATCGACGCAAGGCCCTGGCCGCCGAGGGCCTGTTCGACGACGACCGCAAGCGGCCCCTACCCTACCTGCCCGAGGTCATCGGCGTGGTCACCTCGCCGACCGGGGCGGTGATCCGCGATATCCTGCACCGCCTCGCCGACCGCTTCCCGCGCCACGTACTGCTGTGGCCGGTGGCGGTCCAGGGGGAGGAGGCGGCGGCCGAGATTGCCCACGCCATCGCCGGCTTCAACGCCATCGAGCCCGGTGGGCCGGTACCGCGCCCGGACATCATGATCATCGCCCGGGGCGGCGGCAGCCTGGAGGACCTGTGGGCCTTCAACGAAGAGATCGTGGTGCGGGCGTCGGCGGCCAGCCAAATCCCCTTGATCTCGGCGGTGGGTCACGAGACCGATACCACCCTGATTGATTTCGCCTCGGACCTGCGCGCCCCGACGCCGACGGCGGCAGCCGAAATCGCCGTGCCGGTACGGGCCGAACTGGCCGCCCGTGTGCTGGAACTGGGCGGCCGCCTGGTCGGCGCCACGGGGCGCACCATGGAGAACCGCCGGGGCGAGTTGCGCGGTCTCGCCCGGGGTCTGCCAGCCGATCCCAATCGCCTGTTGGAGGGCGCCATCCAACGCCTCGACAATGCCTCGGAGCGCATGACCGGGGCGTTGCGCCTGTGGGTCGAGCGCAAACGCGCCGCCATGCCCGACTTGCGCCCCGGCCCCCTGCGCGCCGACATCGCCCGGCGCCGCGCCGCCTTCGCCGAGTTGCCGCCACGCCTGATGCGGGCCCTGGACCGGGGTATCGGCGACGCCCGGCACCGGCTCGAGGCCCAGGCCCGGTTACTCGACGGCTTCGGCTATCAGCAGGTACTGGAACGGGGCTTCGCCCTGGTCCGCGACGCCAATGGCGCGCCGGTAGTCTCGGCGGCCATGGCCATGCCAGGCAAGGGAGTCGAGTTGACTTTTCACGACGGCGCCAGCCACGCCACCATCGACGGCGTACCGGCCGCCAAGCCGCGCCCGCGCAAATCCAAACCCAAAGCGCCCGACGGCACCGACCAGGGCGATCTGTTTTGAAGGCTCTCGTTCTCGGCCTGATTGTCTTGTTGTTCAGTGGAGCCCCCGGAGCCCAGGAGCTTCGCCTCGAGGGACGGCTAATCCAGGGCGGACTGATCCAAGGCGTCACCGAACCCGACGCCGAGGTGCTGTTCGAAGGACGTACGATCCGGGTCTCCGACGCCGGCCAGTTTCTCATTGGCTTTGGCCGCGACGAAACAGGTCCATTTGAGCTTGAAGTACGACATCCGAACGGCGTCATCACCCGGCGCAGCCTGGCCATCGAGGCTCGCGAGTACGACATCCAGCGCATCGACGGGCTGCCCCAGAACATGGTCAGCCCCGACCCCGAGACCCTCGATCGCATCCAGCGCGAGGGCGCGGTGATCGCCGCCGCCCGCGCCCGAGACAGCGCCGAGCCACGGTTCGCCGGTGGTTTCGTGTGGCCGGCCATCGGCCCGATCAGTGGCGTCTACGGCAGCCAGCGTATCCTCAACGGCGAACCCAAGCGCCCTCATTTCGGCGTCGACGTCGCCGGCCCGGTGGGCACGCCGGTGACGGCCCCGGCGGTTGGCATCGTCGTCCTCGCCGAGGACGACCTCTACTACACCGGCGGCACGGTCATGCTCGACCACGGCCACGGCCTGACCTCCATATTCCTGCATATGAGCGAGGTCACCGTCCGTCTCGACCAACGGGTCGCCCAGGGCGACCTGATCGGCCGCATCGGCGCCAGCGGCCGGGTCACCGGGCCCCATCTCGACTGGCGCATGAACCTGTTCAAAACCCGCCTCGACCCACAACTGCTGGTCGGACCGATGCCGTCGGGACAATGACAGAGAGACTACTTCCGCGGCTCGCCCGACAACGGGTCGAAGGAGAGTAGCCTGCCATCGACGGTCTCGACCTCGAAGGCGTAGTCGTTGCCGGCGATCCAGCGAAATCCGACAATCCGGCGGATCACCTGATAGTGGGAACTCGACATTTCCACATTGGCGGGCTCGCCGACGATGTCGAGGGTGGAGTAGCGCGCCAGTTCCCGGCCCTTGGAGTGGAAGGCAAAGGCGAGATGATCACCGCTCGCCTGATGGCCCCGCGCCCAAGGACCGAACCGAACCAGAGCGATGCCCATGTCGCCGTTACGCGACATGTTGCATCGAAGATGGATTTGACCGCTGAACCACGGGTAGACGGCGGCCAGTTCATCCTCGCCGGATGTAACGCGGTATACCCGAGTGATACCCCTGTCCCATAGTGGTCTCGCCGGGTACTGATATGGCATAGCACTGACCGTACGCCCCGGCGGCAACGTGGGTCCGGTTGGCGGCTTCGTCGTCGGCGCCGGCAGGCGCGACGACCGCAAAGCAGATAGCCACTGACAGTATCCCGTATCTAACTTTCATCGGGCCAGCGGCGGTGGAGCCAGAGCCATTGTTCCGGGCGCTCGCGGATCCAGTCCTCAAACAGGGCGTTGATGCGAGCCATGGTTTCGGCCACGTCGGCTTCGTGGTCGCCGCTGGCGGGAAGGTCGAGGGGCGGATAGACCGTGAGGCGGAAGCGCGCGCCGCCGAGCCGTTCGACCCTTGTCGGCACCACCGGACATTCAAACTTAAGCGCCAGTTGAGCCAGGGCCGGAGCGGTCATGGCGTCGCGGCCGAACAGCGGTACCGGAATGCCGTCGTTCTGTTTCTGGTCGGCGACGATGGCCAGATGCTCACCGCGGCGCAGCGCCTGGATGAGTTTCCTGGCGCCCGGCGTTCCCTTTGGCACGTGGGCGCCGCCGAGGGGGGCGCGCAACCGCCGCAGGATGGGCTCGACCAGGGGGTTGTTGGCGGCCCGATAGATTTGGGTCAGGGCCAGGTCCTTCTGGCTGGCGGCAAGCGGGGTGATTTCCCAGTTGCCCAGGTGAGCGGCGACGAAGATGCCGCCAATACCGTCGTCGCGCAGTTGCTCAATGATCTCGGTCCCGATCATCTCAACCCGGCCGTCGCTACCGTAAACCTGGATGTCGCCAAGATGGGCGTATTCGGCGGCGACCCGGCCCAGATTGTCCCACATGGCGCGGACGATAGCGGTGATCTCGTCGCCGGACTTCTCGGGAAACGCCCGCGCAAGATTGCCCCGCGCCACAGTGCTGACCGACAGCCATGAGCCGAAAGTTCGGCCCAGCCAGCCCCCCAGAGCCGAGGCGCGGTCGAGGGACAGGGCGCCGAACACGGCCAGGGCGAGACGCAGGCCCATGGCTTCAAACCAATGGCCAGGCGACGTCATAAGCCTTCCAACAGATCGTCGAGCACCGCCGGGTTGGCCCAGGCCAGACGAACCCGCAGCACATCGACCATGGGCTTCGCTTCCGCGGGCAGGCGTACGTGATCTTTGGCGGTGGTTACCGGCACGGCATGGAGGCGGCTGGCCTGCTCCACTAGGGTCATAACTTCGTCAGCGTCATAGGGATGATGGTCGGCGAAGCCTTTGCTCTCCACCACCTCACAGCCCATGGCTTTGAGGGTTGCCGTCAACTTTTCGGGCCGGGCGATGCCGGCAAAGGCCAGCACCCGCTTGCCGGCGAGGGCGGCGCAATCGGGTTCAGGTTCAAGGGCGGCATGAAGCACAGCGACGCCATGGGGCGCCAGGTATTGCTCCCACTCGACGCCGCCGCCCATGACCACCACCGCCTGGGCCCGGCGCAAACCGGCGGCAACACCCTCGCGCAACGGTCCCGCCGGCATCACCCGGCCGTTGCCGAAACCGTAATCGCCATCGATCACCACCACGGACAAATCCTTGGCCAGGGACGGGTTCTGAAAACCGTCATCCATGATGACCACGTCGGCGCCGGCTTCAACCGCCGCCTCGGCCCCGGCGACGCGGTCAGCGGCAACCCAGGTCGGCGCCCGGGCCGCGAGTAGCAACGCCTCGTCGCCGATCTCAACCGCATCGTGGCGCCGATCATCGACCCGCAACGGACCCGACGCCCGGCCGCCATAGCCCCGGGTGAGGAAATGCACCGCCCGCCCCTGGGCCATGAACTCATCGCCAAGGGCCAAAGCCACCGGCGTCTTACCCGCGCCGCCGGCAACCAAATTACCGACGCAGATTACCGGCCGGCCAACCCGGTGGGGCCGTACCACGGTGCGGCGCACCACGCCAACGCCGTCAAAGCACCAGGACAGCGGCGTCAGCAGGGCCGGCACCAGACCGCCGCGACGCCAGAATTCCGGCGCCCGCATCACAGTCCGTCCACCAACGGCGCGATGGCCGCTTCAACCTCGTCGAGCACGGCGGCTTCAGCCTCGGCGATTCGCCGCGCCGCCCCCGCCAACCGCGCGCGTTCGTACGAATCGCTGAGCAGCTTGCCGACAACTTCGGCAAGGTCGGCACCATCCTCGACCTGCCTGGCGGCGGCGACCTTGGCGAAAGCGGTCGTGAAGTCGGCGAAGTTGGCCATGTGGGGACCATAGACCACGGCGCAGCCGAGTCGCGCCGGCTCGAGGGGGTTTTGGCCGCCATGAGAGACCAGAGAGCCGCCGACGAAAGCCACTTCGGCAAGGCGATAGAACAGCCCGAGTTCACCCATGGTGTCGGCCACATAAACCTCGGTATCCGTACCAATGGTCACTTTCGCCGCGCGCCGGGCCACCGCCAGTCCTTTCGCCCGCAAGCTCTGGGCGATGGCCTCGCCCCGGCTGGCATGGCGCGGCACGATAATCGTCAGCAAGCGCCGATGAGTCGCAGCCAGGGTCTGGTGAACGCTCGCCGCCACTGCCTCCTCGCCGTCGTGAGTGCTGGCCGCCAGCCATAGAGGCCGGTCACCGACCGCCGCGCGCAGTTTCTCCAGCTCCGCCTCGTGAACGGGCAGCGGCGCCGCCGCCGACTTGAGGTTGCCGATGGCACGGACGTCGTCGGCGCCAAGCACCCGCAAGCGCTCGGCATCACGTTCGCTTTGGGCCAGGCACAGGGCGAAGCCGGCGAGCAGACGGTGGATCAGCCCGCCGAAGCGGCGCCAACGACGAAACGAGCGGTCCGACATGCGGCCATTGACCAGCACCATGGGGATACCGCGCGCCTGGGTGTCGGCGATCAGATTGGGCCAGAACTCGGACTCGGTCCACAACGCTAGATCGGGCCGCCAATGGTCGAGAAAGCGAGCCACGGCGGCGGGCCGGTCGATGGGTACATACTGGTGTATGGCACGGTCGGGGAGACGCTCGGCCATGAGCCGGGCCGAGGTTACCGTGCCGGTGGTGACCAGCACATGGCGGTCCGGGTGTCGCTCCAGCAGACGCTCGACCAAGGGCAGAGCCGACAGGGATTCGCCGACGCTGGCGGCATGGACCCACATCAGGGTGCCGGTCGGGCGCTCGACACTCGCATAACCCAGCCGTTCGGGAAAATGCATGGGGTCTTCTTTGCCGGCGGCGCGGCGGCGCCCGAGATAGAGCCCGATGAGCGGCCCGGCGATAATCGTCACCATGCGGTAGAAGGCGAACATCATGGGGCGGGATCTCCGGGCTCGACGGTTTCCTGGCCCATGAGCCAGTCAGCCTCGTTGGTCACCTCATTGAGACGCTGCTCCAGGGTTTGCCGGACAGCGGCCAGGGTGGCCTCGTCGGCGTCACGCGGCACGGTCAGAGGCGTTCCCCAGACATAGACCCCGCGACCGAACGGCCAGGGCACGACAAAGCGGTCCCAACTACCGAGCAGGCGCCGCGGCGAGGCGCTGTAGGCGAGCGGCAAAATAGCCGCCCCGGACAGCCGGGCAATATCGACCACACCGCCAGCGGCGCGCATACGCGGGCCGCGCGGACCATCGGGGGTGATGCCGACGCAGTCACCGGCCTTGAGGGCGCGCAACAGGGCGCGCAGCGCCGCGGTGCCGCCGCCATGGGTCGAACCGGCCACCGTGCCGAAACCGAAATGGGCAATGGTGCGGGCGATGAACTGGCCGTCGGGATGTTCGGAAATCAGCATGTGGGTCGGCCGGTGATGACCCCAGCAATAGGGTAGCATGAGCAGCCGGCCATGCCAGAACGCCAGGATAAAAGGCTCGTCCCGGTCCCAGTAGGCTTGCGGAATTTCTCCGTGAACCGCGTGCCAGCGGCCCGTGCCCTGAACCAAGCGGATATAGCCCGCCGCCAGCCAACAAAGGAGGTCACGGACGACCGGGTTCCGCGACAGGCGTTTGTGAAATTTCAAACTATCTAAGCCCGGGCGCGCGCCACCTCGGCGCCTTTCGATTTATTGGGCGCATCATCCGTCGTGTCATCGGCGAACTGCATCAAATAGACCTGGGCGTAGGCGCCGTTCTGAGCCAGCAGTTCCGGGTGGCTGCCGTGCTCGACAACCCGCCCGTCCTCGATGAAATAGATCACGTCGGCGTCGGTCACCGTCGACAGGCGATGGGCGATAACCAGGGTGGTACGGCTCTTCATGAGGCTGGCCAGGGCTTCGCGCACCAGCCGTTCGGATTCCGAATCAAGCGACGAAGTAGCCTCGTCGAGCAGCAGGATCGGCGCGTTCTTGAGCATGGCCCGGGCGATGGCGATGCGTTGGCGTTGACCGCCGGAAAGCTTGACCCCGTGTTCGCCGACCACGGTGTCGTAACCGTCGGGCATATCGCTGATGAAGTCGTGAGCCGCCGCCGACACCGCAGCCGCGCGTACCTCATCGTCGCTGGCGTCCTGGCGACCGTAGGCGATGTTGTTGCGCACGCTGTCGTTAAACAAGCTGACTTCCTGGCTGACCAGGGCCAAGGAAGCGCGCAGGCTGGCCAGGGTAACGTGGCGCACATCGTCGCCATCAATGCAGAGTGCGCCGGAGCCAATGTCGTAGAACCGGGGGATCAGGTTGAGAATGGTCGACTTGCCGGCGCCCGATGGCCCGACCAGGGCCGCCGTCTTGCCCGCCGGCACGGTGAGGGTGATGCCGTTGAGCGCCACGGTCTCCGGCCCAAAGGCAAAATGAACATCGTCAAAGACGATCTTGCCCCCGTGCACCGCCAACGCTTTGGCGTCGGGAGCGTCAACGATGGTCGGCTCGGTATCGAGCAAAGCAAAGACCCGCTGGGCCGCCGCAAGACCCTCCTGCAGATTGGCGTTGAGGTTGGCCAGATTCTTCATGGGCTGGTAGGCGAGCATCAGGGCGCCAAGGAACGACATCAGGGCGCCCAGGGTCATGGCGCCGTCGATGACCCTCGATCCGCCGTAATAGATCGCCACGGCGATAGCGATGCCGCCGAGAAACTCCATAATGGGCGACGCCGTGGAGCGCACCCTGAGCGCCTTGAAGAGGCGCTGGAACAGTTCCTCGACCACTTCGCCCGCGCGTTTGGTTTCGTAGGCCTCCATGCCATAGGCCTTGACGTGGCGGGCGCCCTGAAAGACTTCGTCGAGAAACGCGGTCAGGGTCGCCACCTGAGCGAAACTGCGGGCCGACACCTTGCGCATGCGGCGGCCGATCTTGACCACCGGCAGGATCGCCACGGGAAACACGAAGAAGACGATAAGGGCGAGCAGCCAATCCTTGGCGAACATGACGGCAACCAGAAAAACCACCGTCATGAAGTCCTTGGCGATGCCGGTGAGCGCCGTGGACACCGCCGCGCGCACCATATTGGCGTCGTTGGTAAAGCGCGAAATCAGCGTACCCGTGGCGGTCTCGTGGTAGTAGGCGAGATCGGCGTCCATGAGATGGCCGAACAGGCGCTTCTGCAGATCGGTGATAATACGCTGGCCGACGAAATGCATGAGCACCGCCTGGCCGTAGTTGGCAACGCTCTTGGCGGCAAAGACGGCTACCACGACAATCGGCAGCATTACCAGCTTGGCCTTGTCCTTGTCGCCGAACACCTCGTTCATCACCGGGTCGAGAAGCAGGGCGAGCAAGGCCGTGGTCGCCGCGACGACGACCATGAAAAACGCCGCCAGGGCCAGCCGGCCGAGATGCGGACACACTTCGTCGCGCACCAGGCGTTCCACCAGGGTCCGGGTAGAGAGGTGCGCCTCCGGCGGCGCGGCCTCGGTCAAGGGGGTTTCGCTGCTAATGTCTTGATTCCTTGGGCCGTACTGGTACGGACCATACCACGGGGTTTCAGAACAGGCCAAGGACGGGCGTCGCTATGCGCCGGCTCGCTCCGCGGGCACGGTTCGGTCGGCCGGAAGACACAGGGTCGCTGTTGTGCCGTCGCCCAGGGTACTCTCGATATGGAGTGTCCCGCCATGGCGCTCGGCCAGGCCTCTGGAGAACGGCAAACCCAGGCCGCTGCCCTAGTGCTCGCGCGAAAAGGCGTCACCGACCTGGCCGAAGACCTCCGTCACCGTGGCTAGATCCTCGGGCGCGATTCCGACGCCGGTATCCGATACCCAAAGCGCGAAATCACCGGACGAATCGACTGATGCGCCAACCGACATAGGCGTCGGAGATGATAGAGATGTTGCGCACCATGGCGGTGGTGCCATCGTGGCGAAGCAGCGGCGCTTCCTGGGTGCTCATCATGTGGCCCTCGGCCAGCATGGACAGTTCCTCGACGTAGAAATGCGCCAGTTCGCGGCGTTTCTCCGTGCGTCCCCGAATAAAAGCCTGCTTGTCGGCGGCGCCATGAATTTTCCGGGTGGCTTCGTTGACGTTGATGATCGCTATGGCCTGGACGGCCCGGTGCAAGGCCTCGGGGTGATCGCGAAAATAGCTGCGAAAATCGGTGACACCCTGCGCCTTGAGGCCGTCGATCACACGCTCGGCACCGGAACAGTCCTCTTCCCAGACGCCGATGGGCGAGGTGTCGAACAGGTGGCGATAACGAAATTCGCTGTCGCGCAAGGCCGCCTCGGCATGCTTACGGTCGTCGACCTCCCGGCGCAACCGGGCATTGGCGTCGGTCAGTTCGCAGGTGCGGCCAACAACGCGCTGTTCCAGACCGTCGTAGGCCTGGCGCAAAGCCTTCTCGGCCCTGTCGCGGGCGGTAACGTCCTCGACCAGGGAGAAGAATCCCGACACCGTGCCGTCAGCACCCCTATCCGGTATGTAGGAAACCACCACGGTCAGCGAGCCGCCATCGTCCATCGGTATGATGTTCTCGAATTCGACGCTTTCACCGGCCAGGGCTCGTTCCGCATAGGGCTGGGCGATCTCGTAGGATTCGGCCCAGGCGGCTTCGGCCAAGGTCTTGCCAATCATGTCGGTGGGAGATCGGCCGGTGAATGTTTCATAGCTCTTGTTGGCGAAGCGAAACCGCTGGTCCACGTCGAAAAATGCGATCCCCACCGGCACGGCGTCCATGATCCGCCGAAGCACCGTGGCATCTTCGGAGCCGATTCCCTCAGCTGGTTCAGGCAAGTGCGATTTTCTTGCCATGGGGTGATCCTTTCCGGACAGGTGACGCATTAGCGGGAAAATTCGGCTCGCCTATCCTAATTCGAGCCGCAATAACAATTAGTTAACACCGACTAAGGGTGGTCCTGTTTTTCGGCACCGCTCTCGCCAGCAAAATAGGCCCGGCAATGGGCCGCGAAGGTTTCCACCAGGCGGGTCGAGCGGGCCTGGGCAAGACGCGCCAGGACGATATGGCCAGGCTCAACCGGGTCGGACAGGGGTCGGCAGGCAACGCCCTGGCCGTCATAAGCGAGGTCGCCGGCCGGGCGGGTCACCAGCAGGGAGACCCCAAGACCGCTGGCAACCATGCCGCGCACGGTCTCGATGGAGGCTGAGCAAAAGCGAATGTCGGGCTCGAGTCCGGCCCGGGTAAACAGCGAGGTAAAATACTCCCGCCCCGGCGGCACGTCGAGCAGCACCAGGGGCTCGCGCACCAGATCGGCCAGAGCCACCGTCGGCGACGCCGCCAGGGCATGACCGGCGGGCAGCAGGGCATAAGGCGGTAGGTCGACCAGCGCCTCGGCCTCCACATGAGCGGGCAGATCGACATCGTATATCAGCGCCACCGTATGACGGCCCGCCGCCATGCCATCGAGCAATTCGTCCTGGTGGCCTTCATGAAGGGCGATCTCCACATCCGGGTGGGCCTTGATGAAGCCGGCGACGATGCGTGGCATGAAGAACGGCGCCAGGGTCAGATAACAGCCCACATCGAGCCGCCCGGTGACCCCGGCGCCCAACCCTCGGGCGCTCTCGGCCAGTTCACCGGCATGGGCCAGCACACTGCGTGCCTCGGCCAGCAGGGGCCGCCCGGCCGGGGTGGTCGAGACCCCGTGGGCGTGGTGGCGGAGAAACAACTGGACCCCGAACAGCGACTCGAGCTTGGCAATGGCCATGGACACCGAGGGCTGGGAGACGTTGAGCGCCCGCGCCGCCTTGGCCACGCTGCCATGATCAGCGGCGGCGACGAAGTAGGTCAGCTGACGAAGTGTGTACGTTATCATTTTTTTATATATCAAATTTAAATTTAAAATATTTTATTTATCGACAACGATCAACCATCCTGGGCGCAATTAAACGGGTATCAGTCAAAAAACCAAAAGCGAGGAGCCCAGCCATGCTGAGGACCGGAGACCAGTATCGCGATTCGATCCGCGACGACCGCCAGATCTGGATGAACGGCGAGCGTATCAAGGACGTCACCACCCACCCGGCGTTCAAGCCCATCGTCGACGTCCCCGCCCGCATCTATGACATGGCTCATGAGGCGCGCTACGCCGAGACCATGTCCTATAAGGACGAGGCGATCGACGAGGCCAACTGCATCGGCTACAAGCTGCCCCACACCCAGGCCGACTGGCACGCCAAGCGCGCCGCCGTGGACGCGGTCATGGACGACATCGGCGGCGTGGTCATTCGCATGGGCGACGAGACCGCCGGCGAGATGTGGTCGCTCTACGACGGCCGCGATGTGCTCGACGAGGTCGACCCGCAATACCGCGGCAACATCGAGAACCACATTCAGCACGTGCTGACCAGCGACACCTTCCATGTCTCGGCCAATACGGACCCCAAGGGCGACCGCTCCAAGCGGCCCCAGGACCAGGATCCGGATATGCTGCTGCACATGGTCAAGGAGACCGACGCCGGCATCATCGTGCGCGGCGCCAAGTACGAGACCGCGGCGGCCTATTCCAACCAGGCTTTCGTCAAGCCGACCATCGCCAACTGGGGCGACGCCGAGCTTTCCGACTATGCCCTCGGTTTCATCTGCCCGATGAACGCCGACGGCCTCAAGCACATCTGCCGCACCGGCCGAGGACTATCCCCTGGCCAACCGCTTCGACGAGGTTGACACCCTGCTGGTCTTCGACAACGTACTGATCCCCTGGGAGAACGTATTGTTCCACCAGCACACCCGGGCGGCGAGCTTCATTCGCGGTACCCTGCACCACTACAGCGCTATGGCCTTCGTCCAGCGCATCGAGCGGGTCGCCGACATGCTGATCGGCGCGGCGTTGTTCAACGTGCGCCAGACCGGCCTCGACAAGCAGCCGGAGGTGCGTGAGAAGCTGGCCGCTCTGACGTGCTACCGCGAGACCATCAACGCTCACCTGACCGCGGCCATCGCCACCGCCGAGAAGAGCCCCGGCGATCTGCTGATACCCAACCAGTCGCTGCTCTACACCGGCTGGGTCCATGCCTGCACGAACCTGCCGGCCATGGTCCATCTCGCCCGCGAACTGTGCGGCGGCCAGGTCTGCGTCACCCCGGACTCCGCCGCCTTCGACGATCCCGAGACCGCCCCGTGGCTCGAGAAGTTCTATTCGGTCAACGAAGCCTGGAGCGCCCAGGACCGGCGCAAGCTCCTGGCCTTCGCCCGCGACCTGATGAACTCCGACTACGCCGGCCACCGCCTGACCTTCCAGCTGTTCGCCCAGTCACCGCCCTTCGCCCACCTTAACGCGGTGTACAACAACTTCGACTTCGACGGCCCGCTCAATTTCGTGCGCAACGCCGCCGGGTTGTCCGACAAAGTGATGGAGAGCCGATCATGCTCAAGGATAAATTTATCGAAGGCATGAGCCGTTCCGCGTCCACGGTCTCGGTAGTCGCCACCAATGGCGCGGCGGGCCGCGCGGGCGTCACCGTCAGCACCCTGTGTTCGGTCTCCGTCGAGCCGCCGCAACTGCTGGTCTGCGTCCACCACAAGAGCAGCGCCTGCGCCGTCATCCGCGAGAACAGCTGGTTCTGCGTCAACGTCCTACGCGACAACCAGTCGGCCGTGTCCGACACCTTCGCCGGCCGTCGGGAAGCCCCCGACGGCGACAAGTTTGCCTGCGCCCAATGGAGCGACCTAGGCACCGGCGCCCCGGCGCTGGACGGCGCCCTGGTCGCCTACGACTGCCACCTGGCGCGCTACGTGCGCTGCGGCTCGCACATCATCTTCATCGGCGACGTGGTCGATGTCGCCATGGCCGAGGATTGCGAAGACGACAGTTGCCGCGCCCTGGTCTACGCCAACCGCGCCTACGCCGCGGCGGAGCCCTTGGCCGCCTGACCGAATTGAATTAAGGGGACAGTATGCTTAATTAATTAAGTATACTGTCCCCTTATCTATGGGCGTGGCCTCAAATGTACGTCTTAATCCGCTCCACCAGCGCTCCATGCAACGCCCTGCCCGTCGCGACCATCGAGCTTATCGGCGCCAGCGGGTCGGTGTAGTCGAATGGCTCGCCCGTCCCGTCGGTGATACGTCCCCCCGCTTCGCATACCAAGAGGTCGCCGGCGGCGACGTCCCAGGTGCTCTTGCCCCAGACCGTGGCTGTAGCGTCGGTGTGGCCGGCGGCGACTAGGGCGAGTTTGTAGGCGATCGAGCTTATGGCCCTCGACGGTGACGTCGCCGAGTTGCTTGTGCCAGTCGAGACGGTCGTATTCGGTGCGGCTGATCATGAGATTGACGCCGTCGAGGGTGGCCTGGCCGGTGGCCTGGACCGGTTTGCCGTTGAGCCGCACGCCGCCGCCGGCGTAGGCGTCGAACAGCTCGTCGGTAACCGGGTTGCAGACCGCCGCGACGATCGGCCGGCCGGCCTCGATGAGGGTGACCGAGATGCTAAACTCACGGCGGCCGCGGAGGAAGGCGCTGGTGCCGTCGATGGGGTCGACCAGCCAGTAGCGCGGGCGGATTACCGGGCTGCTCGACTCCTCGGACACCCAGCCGTAATCGGGCCGCGCCCCGCACAGCACAGTCTCCAGATGATCATTGGCCGCGAGGTCGGCCTAGCTGACCCAATGGCCGGGACTCTTCTTCCAGGTTTTCGGCTTGTTGCCGATGTAGCTCAGGACAATGGCGCCGGCCTCGCGTACCGCCTCGATTAGTAGCGCTTGGTCGTCAGCCAGAGAAGTCGAGCCAGAAGTCATCACTATTGCCTCTAATCAGCCCCCGACCGGGAGCCGCCAACCGTTTGGCGGGAGCCTGCGTGACGATTGAACGCCCATCGGTCATCCTTTATGGCCGATGGTATCATCAAGTCCCGGCAACCATCATGCCGTCGATGCGCACGGTGGGGGCGTCGATGCCGTGGCGCAGGACCAGGTCGCTGGCCGGCGTCATGGCCGCAAACATGTTCTTCAGGTTGCCGGCGACGGTGACTTCGCTGACCGGATAGGCGATCTCGCCACCCTCGATCCAGTAGCCGGCGGCGCCCCGGCTGTAGTCGCCGGTGATGCCGTTGATGCCCATGCCGATGAGCTCGGTGACCAGGAAGCCCTGGTCGATCTCGGCGATCATCTCTTCGGGCGTCTGCTTGCCCGGCGCCAGGGTCAGGTTGGTGGCGCTGGGCGACGGCGGCGACGAGGTGCCGCGCGAGGCATGGCCGGTGGTCGCCAAGCCGAGCTGGCGGGCCGAGCGGCAATCGAGTAGCCACGTGGTCAGCACACCGTTGGCGATGATGTCGCGGGCCTTGGTCCCTACGCCCTCGCCGTCGAAGACCTTGGAGCGCAGGCCGCGCCGGCGGCGCGGGTCGTCGCTGATGGTGACGCCCGGCGCGAACACCGCCGTGTCCAGGCTGTCCCTGAGAAAGCTGGTGCCGCGCGCAATGGCCGGCCCGTTGATGGCCCCGGCGAGATGACCTAACAGACCGCCGGAAACCCGCCAGTCGTAGACCAGGGGTACCTGGCCGCTCGACGCCTTGCGCGGGCCCAGGCGGCGCACGGCGCGCTCCCCGGCGCGGCGCCCGATAACCAAAGGGTCGTCGAGATCGGCGGCGAAGCGGGCCACGGTGTAGTCGTAGTCGCGCTCCATGTCCGTGCCCTCGCCGGCGATGACGCTGGCGCTGACGCTGTGCTGGGAGACCGCGTAGGCGCCGGAAAAGCCGTTGCTGGCGGCCAGGGCCACTGAGCTGCGACCCCAACCGGCCTCGGCGCCTTCGGAGTTGCTCACCCCTTCGACGGCGCGGGCGGCGTCCTCGGCGGCTGTGGCGAGGGCGACCATGCTCTCCGGCGTCGGCTCATCCGGGTCGCAGAGATCGAGATCGGGAACGTCACCGGCCAGCAGGGCCTCATCGGCGAGGCCGCAGTATTCGTCCTCGGGCACGGCGGCGGCCATGGCCAAGGCGCGTTCGACCAGCTCGCCCAGGGCATCGGGGGAGGTGTCGCTCGACGACACGATGGCCTGACGCTGGCCGCGAAACACCCGCAGGCCCACGTCCTGGGATTCGGCCCGCTCGATACCCTCGGAGGCGCCGAGGCGCTGGGCTACGGACAGGCTGGCGCTCTCGACAACCACGCCGTCCGCCCCGTCGGCCCCGGCCTTGGTGGCGCGGGAAATCAGGTCGTCAAGCAGGGCGAGCGGGTCGAGGGGCGTGGTGGACATGGGTAGTTACCTTGGAAAGGGAGCGACGAGCGGCAACAGGTATATAGGACGTGACGCCCGTTGCGCCTAATCCCAAATCGGCTTGCCGCTGCCCGGCAGACCCAGCGTCGGCCATTTTTCCGTCACGGTCTTGACCACGTCGTCGTCCATGCGGATCAGGCGGCCCCATTCGCGCTTGGTTTCGGGCGGCCATTTGTTGGTCGCGTCCAAACCAATTTTCGAGCCCAGGCTGGGTTCGGGGCTGGCGAAGTCGAGGTAGTCGATGGGAGTGTTCTCGATGACCGTGATGTCCCGGGCCGGGTCCATGCGGGTCGAAATCGCCCACATGACGTCTTTCCAATCCCGAGCATTGATGTCATCATCAACCACGATGACCCACTTGGTATAGGCGAACTGGCGGAGAAACGACCACACCCCCATCATCACCCGCTTGGCATGGCCGGGATAGGCCTTCTTCATGGCGACCACGGCGATGCGGTAGGAGCAACCCTCGGGCGGCAACCAGAAATCGACGATCTCGGGAAACTGCTGGACCAGCAGCGGGATGAACACCTCGTTGAGGGCTTCGCCGAGGATCGACGGCTCGTCCGGCGCGCGCCCGGTGTAAGTCGACAGGTAGATCGGATCGCGGCGCATGGTGATGGCGCTGATGGTGAATACCGGGAATTGCTCGACCGCGTTGTAGTAGCCGGTGTGATCGCCGTAGGGTCCCTCGTCCCGGTAGTCGTCGAGGGAGACATGGCCCTCAAGCACGATCTCCGCCCCGGCCGGCACCTTGAGGGGCACGGTCTTGCAGTCGACGAGCTCGACCTTCTGGCCGCGCAGCAGGCCGGCGAACTGATACTCCGACAGGGTGTCGGGCACCGGGGTGACGGCGGCCAAAATTGTGCCGGGGTCGGTGCCGATGACCACGGCGGCGGGCAGCGGCTCGTGTTTCTCCGCCGACCAGCGAGCATGGTGCTGGGCGCCGCCGCGATGCTTGAGCCAGCGCATCAGCGTGGTATTCCGCCCGGTCACCTGCATGCGGTAGATGCCCAGGTTGTAGTCGTCCTCGCGCTTGGTGCTTGGTCCCTTGGTGACCACCAGGGGCCAGGTTATGAGCGGCGCCGGCTCGCCCGGCCAGCAGGTCTGGATCGGCAGTTTTGCGAGGTCGATGTCGTTGCCCTGGAGCACCACCTCCTGGCACGGCGCCGTACCGACGGTCTTGGGCTGCATGGCCATGACGGTCTTGAGCAAGGGCAGCAAGGCCATGGCCTTGCGCCAGCCGCCGGGCGGTTCGGGCTGTTTGAGGAAGGCCAGGGTCTCACCGGCCTGGCGCAGCTCGTGGGGCTCGCGATCCATGCCCCAGGCGACCCGCTCCACCGTGCCGAACAGGTTGGCCAGTACCGGCATATCGTAGGCTGAACCGTCCTTCCGTACCGGGTTCTCGAACAGCACGGCGGGGCCGCCCTCGGCGATCAGCCGGGTCTGAATTTCGGTGATTTCAAGCGCCGGCGACACCGGCTCGGTAACCCGTACCAGGCGGTCGTTGTGCTCAAGGCGCTCGATAAAATCGCGTAAACTGGCGTAGGGCATGAACCGGGTTCGCTACTCCGCCTGGCTAACCTTGAGTACCACGCCATCGACGCCGACCACCTCGACGCGGGCGCCGGCCGGCAGGTCGTCGCCCTCGACCTTCCAGCTGGTGTCGTCGAGGCGCACTTTGCCGACATTGTTGACGATAGCCTCATCCAGGGTGAGCTTGCGGCCGATGTACTGCTCGCCGCGGCGGTTGAGGGTCGGCCGGTCGGTCTCCGTGGGATGGCCCTTATGATAGATCCGCCAGCCGACCACCGCGGCCACCGACAGCAGGGCAAAAATCAGTACCTGAATTTCCCAGGGCAGCTCCGGCGCCAGCAGCAGGACCACGCCGACCACCGCCGCCGAGACGCCGAGCCAGAGGAATATGGCGCCCGGCGCCAGCGCCTCGATGACGATCAGGGCGACGGCGGCGACCCACCAGTGCCAGAACTCGATCTGGTCTAGGTATTCCATCAGTCCGCCTTTTGCGTCATGGCTTCGCGGGCGATCTCGGCGATGCCGCCGATGGAACCGATCACGCTGGCCGCTTCCAGGGGCAAGAACAGGGTTTTCTGGTTGTCCGATTCGGCGAAGGCGGTGAGCGCCTCCATGTAGCGCTGGGCGACGAAGTAGTTGATCGACTGGACGTTACCGTCGCCAACCGCCTGGGAGACCATGGCGATGGCCTTGGCTTCGGCCTCGGCCTCGCGCTCGCGGGCCTCGGCGTCGCGGTAGGCGGCCTCGCGGCGGCCCTCGGCGTCGAGGATGACCGCCTGTTTCTCGCCCTCGGCCTTGAGGATTTCGGCCTGGCGGAAGCCCTCGGCGTCGAGAATGTTGGCGCGCTTTTCGCGCTCCGCCTTCATCTGCCGGGCCATGGCGTCGACCAGGTCGCGGGGCGGTGCGATGTCCTTGATCTCGATGCGCGTCACCTTGACCCCCCAGGGCGTCGTCGCCTCGTCGACCACGGTGAGAAGCTGGGCGTTGATCTGGTCGCGCTGGGAGAGCAACTGGTCGAGGTCCATGGAGCCCATCACCGTACGGATATTGGTCATGGTCAGGTTGAGGATGGCGTTGACCAGGTTGTTGACCTCATAGGCCGCCTTGGCGGCGTCGAGCACCTGGAAGAACACCACCCCATCGACCGCCACCATGGCGTTATCGCGGGTGATGATCTCCTGGGTCGGGACATCGAGCACGGTCTCCATCATGTTCATCTTGGCGCCGATCTTGTCGACGATCGGGACGATGAGATGAAGGCCGGGCCTGAGGGTTCGGGTATAGCGGCCAAACCGCTCGGTGGTGTATTCCATGCCCTGGGGCACGGCCTTGACGCCGCCGAACACCAGAACCACGGCAAGCAACAGAAACGCCACCACGAAGATCGAAAATCCGTCGGCGAAGATTGCTTCCATTGTTGCTCTCCCAGAGTTTGCGCCCGTGGCGCGTAAATTTGAGGGCCATTGCGCCCCAACCACGGCGAGGCGTCAAGGGCGCTCGACCCCATCGACCCTTCACTGTGGTAAGGTTTATGTAAGATCAAACCGTCACAATACGAGACTATGAACGCATCTCTCGGCACTGACCCCCTGGCGCGGGCCAAGGAATATCCTTATTACGCCCCGCCCTACTCGTATCTTTTCGTCAACGGCACCGACTACGAGATCGCCGGTTTCGACGAGGATCCGATTCTCGTCGGCGCCATCTATGTGGGCCGCGAGATGCAGCCCGTGGGCGCGGTGCTCAAGGATCTCGGCGTCGCCGGCGCCGCCGCCCTGGACGATCGGGTGCCGGTCATTGCTCACGGTTCCAACGCCGCCCCGGCCCAGTTGGCGCGCAAGTTCGCCGCCCTATACGAACAGGACGATCAGGACGTGGTAATCCCGGTCATGCGCGCCCGGCTGATCGATCACGACGTGGTCTACGCGCCGCATTTTTCGGGCTACGGCGCCATGCCGGCGACCCTGGACGTGTCGCCCGGCACCACCGCCGAGATCGCCGTGACCTATCTCACGACGGACCAACTGGCGTTGATGCACAAGACCGAGTTATCCGCCACCAATTACGTCTATGGCCATCTCGAGCAGCTGATTCTCGAGATCGAAGGCCTTGAGATCATCGACAACGCCTACGTCTATCTGACGCTCTACGGCAGCGCCATGCTCGACGACGCGCCGACGGCCCTCTCCGCGGTCAAGGCGCAACGCCGGCGCTTCGCCTCCGCCAGCCTGCCGGTCATGCTGGCCAAAGCCCGCGATCACACCGCGCCGGGCATAAGTCTCGACGACTTCATCATGGAGAATATCGAAAACGAACCGCTACGCCGGGAACGCTCCGCCGTCCTGCGCCAATTCGCCCGCCGCCCGGAATTCGCCGCCTTCGAGGTGCTGAAGAGTTAGCCCGCCATCTGGCCGGCGATCATGGCGGCGAAGACGATCAGGCCGAACCACTTGTTGGATTTGAACTTAGCCATACAGTCATCGGAATTGTCGATATCGACGGTGGCCACCTGCCAGGCGAGTTGCCCTGCCGCCACCGCCATCCCCACATAGAACGGCCAGGCGAGACCGGCCAGAGCGCCGGCTAGAGTAATCAGGGCCAAGGCTATTCCATAGAAGCCCCAGAGCCAGGGGCGCGTGCTGTCGCCGAGCCGGCGGGCCGAGGATTTGACGCCGATCAGGGCATCGTCCTCCTTGTCCTGGTGGGCGTATATAGTGTCGTAGCCCAGGGTCCAGGCGATGCCTGCGGTATAGAGCGCCACGGCCGGCGGACCGATGGCGCCGGCCACGGCCGCCCAACCGACCAGGACGCCCCAATTGAATGTCAGGCCAAGCCATGCCTGGGGCCACCAGGTGATGCGCTTCATAAACGGATAGAGCGCCACCAGGGGCAGAGCGGCGATGCCGAGGACGATGGCGGCGTGGTTGAGTTGGATTAGAACAGCGAGACCGGCGCCGAGCAGGGCGGCGAGGAACAGCCAAGCGTGGGCCGGCTTGAGGGCGCCGCTGGCCAGCGGCCGGGTCGCGGTGCGCGCCACCCGGGCATCGAAGTCGCGGTCGGCGATGTCGTTGATAGTGCAGCCGGCGCCGCGCATGACCAGGGCGCCGACGGCGAACAGCGCCATCAACCAGAGGCCCTGCCCAAGCCTGGGTGAGGCCAGGGCGAGACCCCACCAGCACGGCCACAATAGCAGCCAAGTGCCGATGGGCCGGTCGAGGCGGGCCAGGATGCAAAAGGGCCTTAGCCTAGTGGGCACATAGCGGTCGACCCAGCCGTCGGCGGCAATGTCGGTCCCGGAAGGAGTTGGCGTGGAGGGGGTTGGCATGGCGCGGGACATGATAAGATGCACTATGCGATTCGCACATTCTATCCGTCAACCAAGCTTGGCTATCCGTCAACCAAGCATGGCTTACCGTCAACCGAGGTCACGTCATGGCCACTGACCGCGCCGCGCCGCGCCTCTATGTGGATGCCGACCTCACGGCCGGCAACGAGATTGTCCTGAGCCCGGCCCAGGCCCACTACCTGGGCGCGGTCATGCGCCGGGGCGCCGGCGACGGTCTGCGCCTGTTCAACGGACGCCACGGCGAATGGCAGGCGGAGATCACCGCCCTCAAGCGCAAGGTCGGCGCGGCGCGGCCCGTGAGCCAAACCCGGCCCCAGACTCCCGAACCGGACCTCTGGCTATTGTTCGCCCCGGTCAAGCGGGCGCCGGTGGATCTCATCGCCCGCATGGCGACCGAGCTCGGCGTCTCGGCCCTGTGGCCGGTCGTCACCCGCAACACCGTGGCCCGGCGGGTCAATCTCGACCGCCTTCGCGCCAACGCCATGGAGGCCGCCGAGCAATGCGGCCGGCTGTCCCTGCCCGAGGTTTTCGAACCAGCACCGCTTGATAAGGTGCTCGACCAATGGCCCGGCGACCGACGGTTGTTGTTGTGCGACGAAAGCGGCGCCGGCGCGCCCCTCGCCGGCGCCCTGAACGGCATCGCACCCGGCCCCTGGGCCGTCATAATCGGCCCCGAGGGCGGCTTCGCCCTCGGCGAATCCGAAGCCCTAGCCGCTCTTCCTGGCGCCCTTCGGGCCGGTCTTGGGCCCCGCATCTTGCGCGCGGAGACCGCCGTCAGTGCTGCTCTGGCTTGCTGGCAGGCGCTTGTCGGCGACTGGCGATGAGCGAAAAGCGCCAGCGACTGCATGGCTGCTTCCCATTCTCGGCTCTTGTCGCCGGGGTAGGTTGCGTGTAAAGCACGTTGTTCCGCGAGGGAGTGAGGTTTTTTTCTATGACTGGACCGGATAAACTGGCTGGCCCTGTTGTTACCGACAAAAGCGAACTTGTCGGTTATCTGGCGTCGGGCTGTACAGCGCCGGAAGATTGGCGCATCGGCACCGAGCACGAGAAGCACGGCTTCCGTTTCGACGATTTTCGGCCGCTTACTTATGACGGCCCCCAGGGCATCGGCGCCATGCTCGACAGCCTGCTGCGCTTTGGCTGGAACCCGGTCTATGAGGGCGACAACGTCATTGCCCTCGCCATGGACGACCAATCCGTATCCCTGGAGCCCGGCGGCCAGTTCGAGCTCTCCGGCGCGCCGGTGGCCAACCTGCACCAGACCTGCGCCGAGGTTCACAGCCATCTGGCCCAGGTCAACGCCGTCGGCGACGAGCTTGGCGTCGGCTTTGTCGGCGTCGGCTTCCAGCCCAAATGGCAGCGCGGCGATATCCCCATCATGCCCAAGGGGCGCTACGACATCATGCGCGCCTACATGCCGACCCGGGGCAATCTCGGCCTCGACATGATGCTGCGCAGCGCCACGGTCCAGGTCAACCTGGATTTCCTCGATGAAGCGGACATGGTGACCAAAATGCGCGTCGGCCTGGCGCTGCAGCCCATCGCCACGGCGCTGTTCGCCAATTCGCCGTTCACCGAAGGCAAGCCCAACGGCTTCATGAGCTTCCGCAGCCACATCTGGACCGATACGGACCCGGACCGCTGCGGCATTCTGCCCTTCGTTTTCGACGGCGACATGAGTTTCGAGCGCTATGTCGACCACGCCCTCGACGTGCCCATGTATTTCGTCAATCGCGACGGCGAATATCTCGACGCCAGCGGCCAGTCGTTCCGCGATTTCCTCGGCGGCACGCTACCGGCCCTGCCCGGCGAACGCCCGACCCTGGACGACTGGGAAAACCATCTCACCACCCTGTTCCCGGAAGTGCGCCTGAAACGCTACATCGAGATGCGCGGCGCCGACAGCGGTCCGTGGGACGCCATTTGCGGCCTTCCCGCCCTGTGGGTCGGCCTGCTCTACGACTCAGGCGTGCTCGAAGAGGCCTGGCAGATGGTCAAGGACTGGACCATCGAGGAGCATGAGCATTTGCGCCGCGAAGTGCCGCGCCACGGCTTCCGCGCCGAACACCGTGGCCGGACCGTGCTCGAAATTGCCAAGGACGTCATGGCGCTGTCGCGCAAGGGGTTGGCGCGCCGCGCCATTCTCAGCGGCAACGGCCAGGACGAGACCCATTACCTGGATTCCCTCGACGAAATCACCGCCCGGGGTTTCACCCCGGCCGAGGGCCTGCTCGACGCCTACCACAACGAGTGGAACGGCAACATCGACGCCCTGTTCAAGGACTGCATGTACTGACGCATGGCTCGTTTCCTTCGCTTCAACCATCAGGGCGCCGATGGTTTCGGAACCCTCGACGGTGACACCATCTCGGTTCATGACGGCGACTTGTTTGCCGCGCCCACCGCCACCGGCGAGACCCTGGCGCTGTCAGCGGTCACCCTGCTGACCCCGACCAAGCCCGGCAAGATGATCGCCCTGTGGAACAATTCCCACGCCCTGGCCGACAAGCTCAGCACACCGAAACCCCTTGAGCCGCTGTTCTTCATCAAGACCAGCAACTCGTTCCTCGCTGGCGGCGGCGCCATCCAGCGGCCCGGCTCCTACGACGGCCGCATCGTCTACGAGGGCGAGTTAGGCATTGTCATCGGCAAGACCAGCAAGGAAATCTCGGCGGCCGAGGCCGACGACCATATCTTCGGCTATAGCTGCATCAACGACGTCACCGCCCTCGACCTCATCGAAAAAGACCCGACCTTCCCGCAATGGGCGCGGGCCAAGAGCTTCGATACCTTCGGCGCCTACGGGCCGGTGGTGGCGACCGGCCTCAACCCGGACGATCTGGTGATCACCACCCTGTTCAACGGCCGCGAACGGCAGAACTACCCGGCCAGCGATCTGATCCACCAGCCCCGGGAACTGGTCAGCCTGTTGTCCCAGGACATGACCCTTCTCCCCGGCGACGTCATCTGCTGCGGCACGTCAATCGGCGCCGCCCCCATGAAGTGGCCGAGCAACACCATCGAAGTGACCATCGACGGCATCGGCACCCTGACGAATACGTTTGATCAGTAGACGTTGATCTGGGTCAAGGTTATTGCCCGGCGACGCACCCTAGAATGCGCCCATGAACCGTGATGATCTGCTGCGCTACGACCAGCGCGTACCCCGCTACACCAGCTATCCCACGGCGGCCGACTTCTCGCCGGCGGTGGATGCGGCCTGCTATGGCGATTGGCTGGCGGCCCTGCCGGCGGGCGAGGAGATATCACTCTATCTGCATATCCCGTTCTGCCGCGAGATGTGCTGGTTCTGCGGCTGCCATACCACGGTGGCGCGCGGCGACCGCGCGGTGGACGCCTATCTGACGCTGATCGAGCGCGAGATCGACCTGCTGGCCGACTCCCTGGGTCCCGACCACCCGGTAGTCCATATCCATTGGGGCGGCGGCACGCCGACGATCCTCGGGCCGGACGGCATCAGCCGCCTCGCCGGTCGCCTGCATGATCGCTTCTCCGTGACTTCCGATGCCCAGTTCGCGGTCGAGGTCGATCCCCGCATCGTGACCAACGAGATCGCCATGGCAATGGCCGAGGCCGGCGTCAACCGGGCCAGTCTCGGGGTTCAGGATTTTGACGCGAAGGTCCAGCGAGCCATAAACCGAATCCAGCCCTTCGAAATGACCGCCCAGGTCGTCGACTGGCTGCGTGGCGCCGGCGTCGAGGCGCTCAACATCGATCTGATCTACGGCCTACCGGAACAGACCATCGCGGGCATTACCGCCACGGTGGACGCTGCTCTCAAGCTCGAACCTCAACGCATCGCGCTCTACGGCTATGCTCATGTGCCGTGGATGAAGCGTCACCAGAAGCTGATCGACGAGGCCGCCCTGCCCAATACCGCCCAGCGTGTCGCCCTCTGCGAGGCGGCGACTGCGGGCTTCCTCGAGCATAGTTACGTGGCCATCGGCCTCGACCATCTGGCGCTGCCCACGGACAACCTGGCGGTAGCGGCGCGCGAAGGGACGCTGCGGCGCAACTTCCAGGGCTATACCACGGAACCGGCGAAGGTGCTACTCGGCCTCGGAACCTCGGCCATCGGCACCCTGCCCCAGGGTTACGTGCAAAACGCGGCGCGCACCACCGACTACCGCACCGCCATCGAAGGCGGCGACTTCGCCACTGCCCGTGGCATCGCGGTGACCGACGACGACCGCCTGCGTCGGCGGCTGATCGAACGCTTGATGTGTGATTTCGAGGTGGATTTGGCCGGGTTGTGTGGCGGCGCTGATGAGGCAACGGCTGAATTCGCCGAGGATCTTGCCGCCCTGGCGCCCCTTGAAGCCCAGGGCGTGGTTCAGGTTGACGGCAACCGGGTTCGCGTGATGCCGGAGGCGCGCCTGTTATTGCGCGTGGTCTGCGCCGTCTTCGACCGTCGCCTGCCCCTTCATGCGGAGCGCCACGCGGTCGCGGTCTAGCACATCATTCAGGCGGCGGAAGCGCGGCGACCGCGTTTCTTGGCGCTTCCAAAAGCAATGACGTCAACGTTGTCGAGCTTCATGGTCTGGAGTTCATCGAGGCAACTCTTGAACGTGACGATCTCCTTACGATCTTCACCGTTCCAGACGAGCATGTCGCTGAGTTTGTTCTCGAGAATGTCGATGAGTGCGTCCATGTGGCGAGATAAAAGGGCCATGTCGGCCTCCCCTTGGCGAGTGAATACAACCATAGTTAACCAGCCATGGTTAAGGCCTAATTAACCGCGGCGGAAAAATCGTTCCGCGCCTCGCTTTTTGTATCGGATAGGTCCGCCGGGGCGGCGGCTCAATCGACCTGCACCCGCTCCTTGGGCAGATGGATGATGATCGATGTTCCCACATCGACCTCGCTTTCGACAGTGATGACCCCGTCGTGGAGCTCGACCAGGGACTTTGTCAGGGGCAGACCGAGGCCGGTACCTTCGTAACGCCGGGCCAGACGGCTGTCGACTTGGCCGAACGTCGCCATGACCTTGTCGATATCCTCCGGCGCGATTCCGATGCCGGTGTCCTTGACGACCAGTTCGAAGCGGCCGTCGTCGAGCTGCCTGGCGATAACGTCGACGGTGCCGTTTTCGGGTGTGAACTTCACCGCGTTGGATAGCAGATTGATGAGGATCTGCTTGAGCTTGCGCTCGTCTGCGATCAACGACGGGGTGCCGTCGGAGATGTGGGTCTCAATGGTAACCAGGGCGCGCTTGGCGACCAGCCGGATGCAACGCTCGACCACGTCATCCATATTGACGGAGTTTTCCTGCAGCTCAAGCTTGCCGGCCTCGGCCTTGGAAACATCGAGAATGTCGTTGATCAGATAGTACAGGTGGCTGCCGCTATCATGAATATCCTTGATGTATTCCTCGTAATTCTCGTTTCCCATGGGCCCGAACATCTCTTTCAGAATGACTTCGGAGAACCCGATGATGGCGTTCAGCGGCGTGCGCAGTTCGTGGCTCATATTGGCGAGGAATTCGGACTTGGAGCGGTTCGCCAGCTCGGCGGCCTCCCGCGCCGCGCACAAGGCTTTCTCACGCTGCTTTAGGTCGCTGATGTCGGTACGCAGACAGACCGTGCCGCCATCCGCCGTCCGGCGATCACCGGCCTGCAACCAGCGCCCGTCGCTGAGGTGTTGCTCGTAAGCATCACCGGCGTCGCGCTGACGCGCCAGTTCCTCAGCGACCCACTGGGCGGTCTTGCCCTAGGCATCGCTGAACTGGCCGCGCTCGGCGCCGGCGGTGATCAGTTCTTCAAAGGTAACGCCCGGCTTCATCAGTTCAGCTGTGGTCGGGTGGTATTCGCGGAATTTTTCGTTGCATACCACCAGCCGGTTCTCGGCATCGAACAGGGCAAAGGCCTGGGAGCTGCTTTCGATGACATCATATAGGCGGGTCTGCGCCGCCGTGGCGCGCGCTTCGGCCTCGAGTTGGGCGGTGATGTCGGTGGCGGTGCCGCGGAATCCGGCGAAGGCGCCAGTGACGGAATCGAATACGGGCATGCCACTCAACTGGCATTGGCGGTGTTTGCCCTCGGCATCAACGATACTGAACAGCTTGTCGCGGAACGGCGAACGCCATTCCAGGTCGGGCGTGTCGCGGCCCGCGTCCATAAAGCTGCCGATATCGAATAGGTTGGTATCGAGCATCAGTCGAGGATGAATGCCGAATACTTCCATCACCCGGGCCGAGACAAAGGTCAGATTAAAATCCTTGTCGACCTCCCACACCCAGTCAGAAATCAGCCGTGTAATGTCGTCGAAACGCGCCTGCGTGCTGGCGACTCGTTTGGCCAGGGCGCTTTCCCGGCTGATGTCGTAATAGACACCGCCGACCAACACCTCGCTCTTACCATCTTCATTGGCAATGGGAAAATGCAGGGACCGCAGGTTGCGCGGCGTGGGTTCGGTGTTGAGAGTCTGCTTGATCCACACCGGCTCACAGGCTTGTAGCGCCTGGTTCAACGCGTCCGGCGACAGAATAGGGTTGTCCTCGTCACTGATTGCCGCCGGGTTGGACATCAACGCCATCTCCAGCAACTCGTGATAACCGTCATTCGCGTAGACCAGTTTGCCCGACTGATCGGCCACATAAGCCGGTTGGCCGTTGGTCAGCAGCGCCTCGGCAATGCGGTGGTCCGCGGCCAGTCCGAGAGCCAGCGCCGCGCCATTGAAATTCGGTTGCCAGGCGGCCCGATTATCGACCACCCGAGGCTTGCCCTCGGCACTCCCCTGTGTTGCCTCGGCCATGGCTCAGGAGGCCTCTTCCATCCGCTTCACGGCGTGGAGGAAATCGGGGTCCCGGCGCCAGCGCGATACGACTTTTTCAGCGTGATCCGGCTTCAGGCAGTCATAGAAGTCGGCTAGCCGTTCGAATTCGCGCGTGTCGAAAGGCCCGTTCGCGCCGGTGGCCTCACGGGTCAGGTGGAAAATTTTGGCAAAGGTCTCGGTGCTGAAACCAACCGCCTTGCACCCCATGGCAAGGCCCTCGCCGCCGGGCTCATAGATCAACCGGCGCATGAGCTTGACGTGGATACCCAGCGTCTGAGCCAAACCGGACTGGAACAACGGAATTTCACCGTCGCGAAGGGCATTGAGCAGAAATTCCTCGGTCAGCTTGTTGTGCGCCGCCATTTCCTCGGTAACCCGCTCGGCTGCACTGGTTTTTTTAGCTTGATCTTCGGTGGCTTCGATCCTGTCTTTGACAACCCCTACTATCGAGTCGTCGATGGTCGCCGGATCGATGCTGAAGTTGTCGACAATATGCTGGCGCACCGCCACGGACACCCACCAGTACATCTTGCGCGCCATGTCCGGTGGTAGATCCTTGCGGTTGATCAGCGGGTTCTGGAAGGGGTCCACGCGCTTTGATTCGGCGACAATGTATTCCATGGAGGCGCTGGTAATCGCCGCGTCTTCGTTCTCTAACAGCCTGGTAATGACACCGGTATCCCCGGTCTCGACCAGGGCGTCCGACACGTCTTCGGAGACGTCCTTGCGCATGGAAACCGCAAGCTGATGGGCCTGAGTGCGATGCTTGATGATCTCGATCAGATCGACATCGTGAAGCACCGAGTTGTTGAGCAACAGCAGGTGGGCCACCTCGATGTAGTCATTGGCCAGAGCCAGTACCCGTTCACGGGGTGCGTCGTCACGTTCCGACAGACGCTCGGCGACATCCTGGCACACCGACAATTCGACCTCGTGAATGAGCTGGCGAAGGATTTCGCTCATCAACGCGCGCTCGCGGTCGGTGAGGTTTCCGTCGTTTTGGACGAACAACTCCTGGACCGTATCGAATAGCGAATTTTGCCCTTCCTGAGATTTCTCTCGGGCAAGCGTCAACAGGGTCTCGATGTCGACGTTCGGGCTGTTATCGGCATTCGAATCTGACACCAGCGAGCATTCCTTCTCGGGTTGTCGGGTCGGGGATGAGCCAGCACAGCGCAGCGTCTCCCCCATGGGTCGCGCCCGCGCTACCGCCGCCAGAAACATACCCATGGCGAGGGGTCCACGAGAATTGCTCATCACCTGCTAGGATTTTGTTAAACTGCCGTAAAAGCGTCTCGACATGGGAATCTATTTTCGTAGTTTTTCTCGATATGAGTGAAGGCAGTTGAGAGTCGAAGAAATGGTATTGATCCGACGAATTTTGGTAACGGGCGTACTAACGCTTGTAGCCCTTGGTCTTGATTGTTCGGCGGTCGCCGGTCCGCCAGCGCCGGCAACGTTCGATCAAGCCATGGGGTGGTACCGCGAGCAGGCCGAGAGCGGCCATGCCCGAGCTCAGTTCCTCTACGGCTATATGCATGAGATCGGTCAAGGCGTGCCCCGGGATGATCACGTCGCCCGCAACTGGTACACCAAGGCGGCGGAACAGGGAGAGGCCCGCGCTCAATACCGCCTGGCGCAGCTTTACCACCAGGGCCGTGGCGGCGACCGGGACCCGGCCCGGGCGGCGCGCTGGTATCGCGCTGCGGCCGAGCAGGACCACCGGGACGCCCAATCCATGCTCGGGTATCTCCACGCCATGGGTCAAGGCGTTCCCCGCGACGACGTCCAGGCCTATTTTTGGTTTACCCTGGCCGCAACCGCCGGCGATGCTCAGGCGGCGGTCAACCGCGACCAGTTAATCAAGCTGCTGACGCCCGAAGAACTTGCCACCGGCGAAGCCCTGGTCGCAGCCTGGTAAGAAGAACTCACACCACCTGAAATCCGTGAGCGAAGGGATCGCGGTCGTCAATGAACAGGGTATTGAGGCCAGTGATTCGCGCCCAACCCTCGATACTGGGGATGATCGCCGCCCTGTCGCCAACAGTCGCCGCCGCCTCAACCCGGCCATGAAACAGGCTGCCGATGATGCTCTCGTGCACAAAGGCGTCGCCGACCGCCAGATCACCACGGACAGCGAGCTGCGCCATGCGCGCCGATGTGCCGGTACCGCAAGGCGAGCGGTCGATGGCCTTGTCGCCATAGAACACCGCGTTGCGTCCGTGGGCCTCGGGGTGGCTCGGCGCGCCGGTCCACATGATGTGGCTCAATCCCTTGATGGTCGGGTCGTCGGGATGGGCGTAATCGGCGGCCTCGTTAAGCAGGCGGCGCAGAATAGGGCTGAGCCGCAGAATGTCCGCCGGTCCCACGGCGTCGAGGCCGGCGTAATTCGCCTGGGGCTCGATGATGGCGTAGAAATTACCGCCGTAGGCGACGTCAACCACCAGAGGCCCGAGTTCGGGACAATCCACCGCCACGCCCGACGAATGGAGGAATGACGGCACGTTTATGATGCGCACCGCGTCGACCAGACCGTTTTCCTGACGATAGCGCGCCACGACAACGCCGGCCGGCGTATCGAGCCGAAGCACCCCCGCCTCGGCTGGAGTTGCCAGGCCGCGCTCGATGGCCACGGTGACCGTACCGATGGTACCGTGGCCGCACATCGGTAGGCAGCCCGAGGTCTCGATGAACACCACGCCCAGATCGCAGTCGTCGCGAGTTGGCCCATAGAGCAGACTGCCGGACATCATGTCGTGGCCCCGGGGCTCAAACATCAAACCAGTACGAATCCAGTCGAACCGAGCCATGAAATCGCGCCGCCGCTCGCTCGCCGTGGCGCCATCAAGAACCGGCGCGCCGCCAGCCACCACCCGCACCGGATTGCCGCAGGTGTGGGCATCGACACAGAAAAACGTGTGGTTCGCCATGATCGTCCGCCGCCTGACTATTGTCCGCAACAGGAGAAACCATCGGCCAATCGAGCGCCCGGCGCAAGGCCCGGCGTCTTGGACGGCGGCGCGCGCGGCTGTTAGGCTGGGTCATGGACGGTTCGAGACATAACAAATGCTTGCCGGTAAAACGCCTGCTTCTGGCCCTTGTGGTCTTTATGGGCGGGTTTTCGGCCGCGGCCCTGGCCGCGGCCGACGACAGCACCCTGGCGCGGCTGCGCGAGGCGAAGTCGGTTTTTCTGATCGTCGAGCAATCCTATGTCTTCACCCCGAGAACCGTCTATCGAAAGGATCTCATCGAGGGATACCGCCTGCCGTTCGCCCGGGTTGCCCGCTATATCCTTGAGGATGCCGGACTACAGGTGATCGAGCCCGGCGACCCGGCAGCGCCAACCGATATCACCCTGAAAGTCACCGCCCAGGGCCGGGCCATCGCGCGGCTCTATCTCGATGGGGTCAAGGAGTTCCTGTATACCGGCGCGGAAATCATCGGCGACATCACGTTTACCGTCCCGGGCATGACGCCCTGGAGCACCGAGTTCCGCTCCCAATACGGCCCGCCACTGCGGCTTCAACTCAACCTCGGCTTCGACAAGCCCGAGGGCGCGCCGTTCATGGAAGCCTTCAACGGCGCGACCTCGTTCGTCGCCCGCCTTATGACCGTGATCGGCAACATCCACGGCGCGCCGCCGTTGATCATCGCCCTCGGCGACGGCAATGCCTCGGTTCGCCTCTATGCGGCGCGAACCCTGGGCACCATCCCTGGCGACGCCGTCAGCGACGCCCTGATAGAGGCGCTGAGCCATTCCGATATGGCACTGCGCAGGGAGGCCGCGTGGTCCCTGGGACAACTGAAGGAAGCCCGGGCGATTGCCGCCCTGACCCTCGCCCTCAAAGACCCCGACCCCGACGTTCGCTGGTTCGCCGCCTGGGCCCTGGCCCGCATGGAGAAAGACGAGAACGCCGAGGGAAGCACAAGCGCCCTGGGGAATTAGGCGCTCCGGCTTTTCCCCGGGCGAGCCTACGTCACCGCCGGTCAACTGGTTAGTTCCAGGAAGATTTCTTCCAGGTCACCTTCTTCGGTGGAGAGATCGACGATGGTCAGGCCGCTGTCGGCCATGGCCGCGAGGATGGCGCTGAATTGGGTCTCGCTGGGGCGGTAGCGAATGGCGATGCGGCCGAGCCCCAGGAGTTCCGCGTCGAACCCGGCCAAACCAGCGGGAAGCGCGTCGATGTCCTCGGCGATGGTCACGGTGACCGCCTTGCGGTCGAGGCGGCGGATCAGGGTTTCCGTCGCTTCACAAGCTACCAGGCCGCCCTCGTGGATAATGGCGACGGTGTCGCAGAAGCGCTCCGCCTCCTCCAGGTAATGGGTGGTCAGCAGCACCGTCGTACCGTTGTCGTTGAGCGTCGCAATATGGTCCCAGAACTGCTGGCGCAATTCGATATCGACTCCGGCCGTGGGCTCGTCGAGCACCAGCACCGGCGGCGAATGGACCATGGCCTTGGCCACCAGCAGGCGCCGCCGCATACCGCCCGACAGGGTGCGAGCATGGGAGTCGGCCTTGTCGGCCAAGCCGACGGCGGCAAGCACCTCGTCGGTCCGCCGCTCGGCCTTGTGCAGGCCATAGAAACCGGCCTGGAGTTCGAGAACTTCGCGGGGGGTGAAGAACGGATCGATATTGAGTTCCTGAGGCACCACGCCAATGGTGTAGCGCGCAGCGCGGGAGTCCCTGTCGACGTCGTAGCCCCACACGAAAGCCGAGCCGGCGGTCTTGTTGACCAGGCCGGCGAGAATGTTGATCAGGGTCGACTTACCGGCGCCGTTGGGGCCGAGCAGGCCGAAAAATGCGCCGCGCGGCACCTCGAGATCGATGCCGTGCAGGGCCTCGGTCGCCTTGGGACCGCTGCCGTAGACCTTGCGCAGATCCCGAATGGACAATGCACTGGTGGATAGGGCGCTTGCAGGCGCGCCGCTGTCGGGGGGATGACTCGGCATGGCTCCGATTATACTATTGCCCGGATGAGGCGGTTGATCATGAGTGGGCAATGGTTATCATCCGCCAGACCACCGGGTCAATGATCCACCCTGTACAGATGTTAGGTCCGCCATGCCAGATGCTAGGTCCGTCATTAACGAGCCCGAAACCGTCGAAACCTCCACCCGCGACGTGCGCTGCGATGGCGGCGGCGGCGCGCTGGGACATCCGCGCGTCTATCTCACCGTCGGCGCCGAGGGCTGGGTTGAATGCGGCTATTGCGACCGCCGCTTCGTGCTTGCCCCAGAAGCCGCTCCGAATGCCGCGCCGGCGGAGTCACATTGAGCGCTGACGGCGGTCCCGAACACGTCGTCCTGATCGACGCCTCGGGCTTCATCTTCCGCGCCTTCTTCGCCATTCGACAACCCATGAACCGGGGCGACGGCACGCCAGTGGCGGCGGTCTACGGTTTCACCAACATGCTCATGAAGCTGTTGAAGGATCTCGACGCCGACCGCCTCGCCGTCATCTTCGACTATTCCGGCCGCAGCTTCCGCAATGAAGTATATCCGGAATACAAGGCCCACCGGCCGCCGACGCCGGAAGACCTGGTGCCGCAATTTCCCCTGATCCGTGACGCCACCCGAGCCTTCAATCTGCCTTGCATCGAGATGGAGGGCTTCGAGGCCGACGATCTTATTGCCACGTATTCGCGGCTCGCCCGCGAGGCCGGGTCACGGGTGACCATCGTCTCGTCGGACAAGGACATGATGCAGCTGGTCGGCGATCAGGTGACCATGTACGACGGCCTCAAGAACAAGCGCATCAGCTTCGACGAGGTCGCCGAGAAGTTCGGTGTCGGGCCCGAGCGGGTTATCGACGTCCAGGCCCTGGCCGGCGATTCGTCGGACAACGTGCCCGGCGTGCCCGGCATCGGCGTCAAGACCGCGGCCGAGCTCATCAATACCTACGGCGATCTCGACACGGTGCTGGCCCGGGCCGAGGAGATCAAACAGCCCAAACGGCGCCAGAGCCTGATCGACCACGCCGAGGCCGCCCGCATGTCACGCATCCTGGTGACGCTCCGCGACGACGTGCCCTTGGAAGACAGTCTCGAGTCGCTGCACGCCGGTCCGCCCGATCCGCAAATGCTGACCGATTTCCTCAAGGCCCAGGATTTTGGCAACATCATCGCCCGGGTCGAGAGCTGGCTCGGGGTTGAGCCGAGCGAGCCTGATAACGCCGCCGACGAGGCGCCCACGGAAGTGCACTACGAGCTGGTTCAGGACGTGGCGGCGCTACAAGGCTGGATCGAGGCGGCCCAGCGCGCCGGCGCCGTAACCATCGACACCGAGACCACATCGCTCGACGCCCTACAGGCCCGCCTGGTCGGCATATCCCTGTCGGTGGAACCCGGCCACGCCTGCTACATACCCCTCGGCCACGGCGCCGCCGCCGGCGGTGAACTCGACCTCGACGCCATCGCCCCGAAGCAGATTGCCATGGACGAGGCCCTGGGCCTGCTCGCGCCTATGCTCGCCGATCCCGGCGTCCTCAAGATCGGCCAGAACATCAAATACGACATGGAAGTGCTGGCCGGCCACGGCATTACCATCACCCCGGTCGACGACACCATGCTGCTGTCCTTCGTGCTCGACGGCGGCCAACACGGTCATGGCATGGACGAGCTGTCGCGGCTTCACCTGGGGGTCGATCCAATCTCCTTTAAGCAGGTCGCCGGCACCGGCAAGAAGCAGCTCACCTTCGATCAGGTGCCCCTGGACGTGGCCCGGGACTACGCCGCCGAGGACGCCGATCTGACCGGCCGCCTGCATCGCCTGCTCAAGTCCCGGCTGGTGAGCGACCGCATGGTCACGGTCTACGAGACCATCGAACGGCCGCTGATTCCGGTGGTCGTCGTCATGGAGCAAGCCGGCATCAAGGTCGATAAGGCCGAGCTGGAGCGCTTGTCGGCGGATTTCGCCGAGCGCATCGCCGGCTTCGAAGTGGAAATCCACAAGCTGGCGGGCCATGAATTTGCCATCGGCTCGCCTAAGCAGCTCGGCGAGGTGCTGTTCGACGAGATGGGCCTGAAAGGCGGCAAGAAGGGCAAGACCGGAAATTTCTCCACCGATGCGCGGGTGCTCGAAGACCTCGCCGCCCAGGGCCACGACCTACCCGTACGGGTGCTCGACTGGCGCCAACTGGCCAAGCTCAAGAGCACCTATACGGACGCCCTGATCAACCAGATCAATCCCAATACCGGCCGGGTCCACACGTCCTATTCCATGGCCGGGGCGTCGACCGGGCGGCTTGCCTCGTCGGACCCCAACCTGCAGAACATTCCCGTGCGCACCGAGGAAGGCCGCAAGATCCGCCGCGCCTTCATCGCCGAGCCGGGCCACAAGCTGCTGTCCGCCGACTATTCGCAGATCGAGCTTCGCCTGGCCGCCCATGTAGCCGAGATCGAACCCCTCAAGCAAGCCTTTCGCGACGGCCTCGACATCCATGCCATGACCGCAAGCCAGATCTTCGATATCCCCGTCGAGGACATGGACCCGATGATCCGGCGGCGCGCCAAGGCGATCAACTTCGGCATCATTTACGGCATCA
>CAZYDR010000012.1:0-49702 GCA_964645285.1 uncultured Alphaproteobacteria bacterium | reverse complement strand
AGCGCAGGGACATTAGTGAGGACCATGCTGATTGGCATGGCCGTGACTGAATCAACCAGCATCTACGCCCTGATTGTTTCCCTGTTGTTAGTTGTTGTGCTGTGATCAGAAACAACAGCGGTGCAAGTTCAATGATCTCTGCTTGGCGAACCCCATAGTGGTGGCTAACGAGGTCAAGGGCAGTACGTGTTTCGCCGCTTACTCGGTAGTTAATCATGCGCGAGGTTTGAGCTATGTCTAATGTCGTGACACCGCGGGTCTATCTGGCTGGGCCGGATGTTTTTTGTACCGACGCCATCGATATCGGCCGGACCAAGAAGGAAGTCTGCGCCCGCATGGGCTTCGAGGGGGTGTTTCCCATGGATCCGGCGCCGGATGCCCGGCCCCGCAATGAGGACAATCCCCACGACATCTACCGGGTGTGCATTGCCCATATGGAGCATTGCCAAATTCTACTCGCCGACATGACGCCGTTTCGCGGCCCGTCCATGGATGTGGGAACGGCGTTCGAAATGGGCTTCGCCAAGGCGCGGGGCATGGCGGTGTTCAGCTACAGCGATATTCTCGGGCCCTATAACGGGCGGGTGCCGATAGGGTCGTTCGATGACGGCCTGCCCGCCCGTGACGCGGACGGCCTGCTCATCGAGGAGTTCGGCCTCCAGGACAATCTCATGGTCGCGCTGTGTTGTGACGACGGGATGACACACCGCAGCCTGAAGACGGCGCTCAATGCCGCGGCGGCAAAAGTCCAGCGCTAGTCGTCGGTATCGTTGGGAAAGTCGTCAAGAGGCGGGCCGCTGACATATTCCTCGCCGGCCAAGGCCGCGGCCTTACGCAGTTCGGCCTTTTCCTGCTTGGCCTTGAGGCGCGCCTCTTTCTTGGCGGCCTTGGCCCGGTCACGCTCCATGCGCTCAAATTTATAGTTGGGCTTGCGGGCCATTCTGTTCCTTTCCTATGGGATCGCGCCGCATCGCGTCGCGACCGCTGCCATGAAGTAGTCCAGGCCGGCGGCAATACGCAAGGGGAATCGCCCGGCGATCAGCCGTGCCGCCGGACGTAATCGAGAATCAGGGCATTGAAGGCGTCGGGATTTTCCCAGCATGCGCCGTGGCCGCCGGCCACGGTCTGCCATTCGGCGTCGGCCATGTGTTGATGAATGCGCCGCGACTGGGCCGGCGGGATGAGAATGTCGCTCTCGTCGGCCAACACCAGGGACGGCACCGTGATGCCACCGAGCCGCCCCGTGGCGTTGTGGGCCTGGGCCCCCTTGAGCTGGGCGAGGAATGGTTCGGCGGTCAGGCCCAGATCGGCCACGCCGTCATCGAACAGCGCCGCCACCTCAGGCTGATCCTCGTAGAAGGTGGGGGTGAAACACCACAGCAGCACGTCGCGAACCACGCTCTCCATGCCGCTGTTCAACGCCATGTCTTCCCAGACAAGCAACAGTCGGTCACAAAACGCCCCGGGCTCGGCATAAGTGGCGTAGAGGATCAGCGAGCGCAGGTCATCGCCATAAACCAGGGCGTATTCCTGGGCAATCATGTCGCCCATGGAGAAGCCCAGCAGATGGAAGTCGGTGATGCCGAGAGCGTCAACCAGGCCCTTGGTGTCGTCGGCCATCTGGCGAATAGTGTAGGGACCGGGGGTCTGCTCGGTCTCGCCGATACCCCGATTGTCCAGGGTGAGCACCCGATAGCCAGCGGCGGTAAAAGCCTCGACCTGGGCCGCCCAGCTTTCCTTTTCGTCGGCTAGGCCGTTAACCAACACGATGGTCTCGGCCCCCTTGTCATCGAGCCCGGCTCCGTCGAGCCGGTAGCCCATTTCCAGGCCGTTAGCAGAAATTGTCGGCATGGCTCGTCCCCCTCTAAATGTACAAAATTCCGAGGCGTCAGCTTATCGCTCCATTCCGCTGTTCGCAAAGGTCGGCTTGGCGAATAGGCTGTGCTATGGCTGAATAACGTCACCCCATGCTGGCACCATCTCGATGAGGGAATAACCATGGCGCTCGATCATCTGTTTTCACCGCTCACCGTCGGTCCGGTGGAGCTTCGCAACCGAATTTTCTCCACCGGCCACCAGACCGTGTTGGTCAACGACGGCGTGCCCAACGCGGAACTCATCGCCTACCAGGAGGCGCGGGCCCGGGGCGGCGCCGGGCTGGTCATCATCAAGGTCGCGGCGATTCACGAGACCGCGTTCTTCTCGAGCCACACCATCAAGGGCTATCTCGACGACTGCATTCCCGGCTACCAGCGCCTCGCCGAGGCAGTGCATAACCACGGCTGCAAGGTGTTCGGTCAGTTGTTCCATCCCGGCCGTGAGGTCTTCGGCGGTCGCGCCGACGGCACCCGGGCCATCGCCTGGGCGCCCTCGGCGGTACCGGCCGAGCGCTACGGCCTGATGGCCAAGCCCCTGGCCCTGGCCATGATCGAGGACCTCATCGAGGGTTATGGCGACACCGCCCTGCGCATGCAAAAAGCCGGCCTCGACGGTGTCGAGGTCGTTGCCAGCCACGGCTATCTTCCGGCCCAGTTCCTCAATCTCCGGGTTAATGTGCGCGACGACCGCTACGGCGGCTCCGACGACAACCGCCTGCGCTTCATGCGCGACGTGGCCGCCAACATCCGCGTCAAGGTCGGCGACAACATGGCCGTGGGTCTGCGTATTTCCGGCGATGACATGGAGCACGACGGCATCGAACCGGCGGAGACCCTGGCCGCCATCGAGGCCCTGGCCGGGGACGGGATCTTTGATTATTACAACGTCACCGCCGGCTCCTCGGCGACCCACGGCGGGGCGCTCCATATCGTGCCGCCCATGCGCATCGAGACCGGTTATGTCGCTCCTTTCGCCGCCACGGTGAAGGCCGCCATTGATAAACCAGTCTTCGTCGCCGGGCGCATCAACCAGCCGCAGATTGCCGAAGGTATCGTCGCCTCGGGCCAGGCCGACATGTGCGGCATGACCCGGGCCATGATCTGCGACCCGGACATGGCGGGCAAAGCTAAGGCCGGACGCCTCGACGATGTGCGCGCCTGTGTCGCCTGCAATCAGGCCTGTATCGGCCACATGCAGATCGACGCGGCGATCTCCTGCATCCAGCATCCCGAAACCGGCCGCGAGCTTGCCTTTGGCGTCCTGCCATCAGCATCCACGGCCAAATCCGTCATGGTGGTGGGCGGCGGACCGGCCGGCATGAAGGCGGCGGCGGTGGCGGCGGAGCGCGGCCACCGGGTGACCCTTAATGAGCGCGGCAAGCAGGTCGGCGGCCAGGTACTGCTGGCCCAGTTGCTGCCCGGCCGGGCGGAGTTCGGCGGTATCATCACCAACTTCAGCGGTGAGATGGCCCGTGCCGGTGTCACTATCAAAACCGGCGTCGAGGTCGACGCCGCCATGATCAGCGACGCCGCGCCCGACGCGGTCATCGTGGCCACCGGCGCCATGCCGCGCTGGCCCACCATCGAAGGGCTCGACGACGCCCATGTGGTCGATGCTTGGCAGGTGCTGAACAACGAGGCCAATGTCGGCGGCTCGGTGGTCATCGCCGACTGGCTGGGCGACTGGATCGGCCTCGGCCTGGCCGAGCAACTGGCTTTGGCCGGCCATCGGGTGCGCTACGCCACCACCCAGCGCATGGTCGGCGAGGGGGTGCAAAGCTTCATTCGCGACCAGGCCATCGCTGAGCTGACCGGGCTCGGCGTCGAGATGACGACCTATGCCCGGCTCTACGGGGTCGATGCCGACACCGCCTATTTCATGCAGACCACCAGCGGCGACCCTATCGTCATGGCCGACACGGAGACCGTGGTGCTGGCCCTCGGCCACCATAGCGATGGCGACCTGGAGGCGGATCTGGCTAACCTTGGGGCCGACTATGACGGCGAGGTTCATGTGATCGGCGACTGCGTTACGCCCCGCACCGTGGAAGAAGCGGTGCTCGAAGGCCTCGAAGCCGGCGTAGCAATCTAATCTGGAGAACGACCATGGCCCTCGACCATCTGTTCTCACCGCTCCAGGTCGGGCCGGTGGAGATTCGCAACCGCATTTTCTCCACCGCCCACATGACCATGCTGGCGCGCGAGCGCAAGCCGACCGACGAGTTGGTCGCCTACCACGAGGCCCGGGCCCGGGGCGGCGCCGGGCTGGTGATCGTCGAATCCGCCTCGGTCCACTGGAGCGGCAATCCGATCCTCATCAAGCTCTACAGCGACGACTGCATTCCCGGCTACGCCCGTATCGCCGAGGCGGTCCACGGCCACGGCTGCAAGATGTTCATCCAGATGGGCCATCAGGGACGCGAGAATATCGGCAGCCAGGACGGCGCCCTGCCGGTGGCCTATGCGCCATCGGTAGCGCCCAACGAACGCTTTCACGTCATGCCGCGAGTGCTGAGCCGCGACATGATCGCCGACATCGTCGGAGCCTACGGCGCGGCGGCGGCGCGGGCCATGAAGGCCGGCGCCGACGGCATCGAGCTGTCGGCCAGCCAGGGCTATCTGCTGTCGCAATTCCTCAATCCCCGGGTCAACCAGCGTGACGACGACTACGGTGGCTCCCTGGAGAACCGGCTGCGCTTGCACCGGGAGATCATCGCCGCGGTGCGCGGTTCGGTGGGCCGCGAGCTGGTCGTCGGCATGCGCATTTCCGGCGATGAGCTGGAGCACGACGGCCTGACCCCGGTTGAGAGCCTGGAGGCCGCCATGCTGCTCGATAACGACGGCGGCCTCGATTACTTCAACGTCATCACCGGCTCGTCGACAGGCCTCGCCGGTTCGGTCCATATCGTGCCGCCCATGGCCATCGAGGCAGGCTACGGGGCGCCCTATGCGGCGGCCATCCGGAAAAAGGTCTCGGTACCGATCTTCGTCGCCGGGCGCATCAATCAGCCGCAAATTGCCGATAATATCGTCGCCTCAGGCCAGGCCGACATGTGCGGCATGACCCGGGCCATGATCTGCGATCCGGACATGGGCAATAAGGCAAAGGCTGGACGCCTTGACGACGTTCGCGCCTGCATCGCCTGCAATCAGGCCTGTATCGGCCACATGTGGTCGGGCTTTCCCGTGTCCTGCATCCAGAACCCGGTGACCGGGCGCGAGACCATGTATGGCACCATCGAACCGGCCGCCACACCGCGCAAGGTGATGGTCGCCGGCGGCGGGCCGGGCGGCATGAAGGCCGCCGCCATGGCCGCCCAGCGCGGCCACCAGGTGACGCTCTATGAGAAGGAATCGCGGCTTGGCGGCCAGGCCCTGCTCGCCCAGATGCTGCCCGGCCGGACCGAGTTCGGCGGCATCGTCACCAATCTTGAGCGCGAGATGGAACTGGCCGGCGTAGAGGTCATCAAGAACACCGAAGTGACCGCCGCACTGATCGCCGCGCAGACGCCGGACGCCATTGTCATCGCTACCGGCGCCTCGGTCCGGCGGCCGCCCATCGAAGGCGCCGAGGAGGCCCATGTGGTCGATGCCTGGCAGGTCATCCGCGACGAGGCCAATGTCAGCCAGCGGGTGGTCATCGCCGACTGGCGCTGCGACTGGGTCGGCCTGGGCCTGGCCGAGAAGCTGGCGCGGGACGGCTGCGCCGTGACCCTGGCGGTCAACGGCAACATGGCCGGACAATCGATCCAGCAGTATGTCCGCGACCGTTGGGTCGGCGAGCTTCATAAACTCGGCGTAACGATCATCACCTACGCCCGCCTCGGCGGTGTCGATGCGGACACGGTCTATCTCGAACACACCACCAGCGGCCAGCCGATCCTCTGCGAGGGCGTCGACACCCTGGTTACGGCCCTGGGTCACGAGCCGGTCACCGGCCTGGAACGCGAACTTTCCGGCTACGGCGGCGAGGTCCACATGATCGGCGACTGCCTGAGCCCGCGCACCGCCGAGGAAGCGGTGTTGGAGGGCTTCAAAGCGGCGCTTGCGATCTGAGACTCTTTGGAAAGCGCGTTCAAGCGCCACGCAGGCTCACGCCGCATAAGCGGCGACGCGCGGTCGCGCTTGCCAGCGGTCAAAAGAATGACCGCCGGAATCCGCGCTCGCCTACTTTCAGCCCGCGACTGCGGGTCGCCAACCGTTTGGCGGGAGCCTGCGTGGCGATTGAACGCGCTTTCCAATAGGGGCGAAATTCTGATCTCAGAATTTCGCACCCTCAGGCACCGGGTTGACCTTTCGCAGCCAGCGGATGGCGTCGCTGGCCGCTTTCTGGCCGCCGGCTACCAGCATGGTCTCGCCCGAGGTCCAGCCGGCTTCGTCGGAACACAGGTAAACCGCCGCTCCGGCAATGTCCTCGGCGGTGCCGATGCGGTTGATGGGGAAGAACGAGGCGCGGTCGGCGCGGGCGTCGTCGCTGGCGATGTGGCGGGCCACCAGCTTGGTGTCGATGAGCGACGGCGCCACCGCGTTGATCCGCACGTTGCGCCGGCCGAGTTCCACGGCCAGGGTGCCGGTCAGGCTGATCAGCGCCGCCTTGGCCGAGCCGTATATGCCTTCGAGCGGAGCCGGGAACACCCCATCAATGGAGACGATATTGCAGATTGCGCCGCCACCGCCGTCGGCCATGTGGCGGGCCGCCGCCTGACACATGAAGAACGGCACCCGCACGTTGAGAGCGTAGACCGCGTCGAAGCCTTCCGGCGTCGATTCTTCGAGGGGGCCAAGCCCGCCGGGCACGCTGCTGCCGCCGCCGGCGTTATTGACCAGCACGTCGAGGCCGCCCATGGCATCGAAGCCCTTGGCGATAAGCCCCAGCCCCTGGTCCATATCCGACATATCGGCGGTGACGACCCAGGCTTTGCGGCCGAGGGCCTCGATCTCGGCGGCGACGGCGTTGAGCTCGGTGTCCGTACGCGAGGCCAGGGTGACATCGGCGCCCTGGCCGGCCATGGCCAACGCGGTCGCCCGGCCGATCCCCCGGCCCGCGCCGGTGACGATGACCTTTTTACCTTCATATGAAAACATGTCGCGCACTCCCAAGTATTGTTCGCCAGCTTCGGCATAGGTCATGTGGTAGCCGCTTTCGTTTCGGGCTGGCAATGATGTTGTCGGCGATGCCGGCTTGTCCCGCGACCAACCTATACTCATTCTTGCCAACGGGCCCGACGGCGGCGAAGCTGTCACAGGGCTTGGCAAGCAATAGGGGAGTCAAAGCCATGACCGTGATCGACGTTCACACCCATATGCTGTCGCTCGACTGGCTTGAGCAGCTCGGTATCCATGGCGGGCCCCACTACGAGGTCAAGGCGACCAAGGCCGGGCAGCAGACCATTCACATGTTCGACTCGCCGTTCATGACCCTGTTCAAGGAGATGTGGGACTACCGCTCGCGCATCCGGAATATGAACAAGGCGGGGTCGACATGGCCATCGTCTCGCTGACCTGCCCCAACGTGTTCTGGGGGCCGGCGGCGAGCAGCAAGACCGCGGCGCGCATGATCAACGGGTCCATGGCCGCGGCCCAGGACAAGTACAGCGACCGCATCCGCTGGTTAGCCTCGATTCCCTGGCAGCACGCCAAGTTCGCCCGCGAGGAGCTGGCCTGGGCGGTGGACAAGGGCGCGGTCGAGGTCATGGTGCTGGCCAACATCGCCGGCAAGGACCTCACCGCCCCGGTGTGGCGCGACATCGACCATCGCGCGCTGCCGGTGCTGGTCCATCCCACGGCACCCCAGGGAGTGGCCGATCTGCACATGCACGAATACGGCTTGGTGCCGCCGGTGGGCTTCATGATCGACACCACGGTGGCGTTCTCGCGCATGATCTTCAACGGCTTCCTCGACCGCTACCCCAACCTCAAGCTGATCGCCGCCCACGGCGGCGCCACCCTGCCCTATCTCGCCGCCCGCCTGGATATGTGCCACGAACGCATACCGGCGTGTTCCGAGCACATCACGGAGAAGCCCAGCAGCTACCTGCAGCGCATCTGGTACGACAGCGTGGTCTACGCCCGTGAGGCGCTCGATCTCTGTATCAAGGTGACCGGCGGGTCCGAGCGGGTGCTCTACGGTTCCGACTATCCCCACAACATCGGCGACATGGCCGGCATCCTGGCGCGGGTCAACACGCTGAAGAAAACCGACGCCAAACGCATCGCCGGCAAGAACGCCAAGCAGTTGTTCGGATTGTAATATATAATTATGGGGACGCCTTACTTAATTAATTAAGTATACTGTCCCCATAATTATTTACCAGCGGCCATTGCCGGGCTTCATGGCATCAGGCGCCAGGCGGATGGGGAAGTTTTCGCGGATTCTGGCATCCGCCGCGGGCTCGATGTTTTCCGGGTAGTGGCTTGCGAGGATGTCGCGGACCCGGACCCGGGCGCGCTCGCGGATGTCGCTGGCGCCGGCCTCTTCCCAGTCGGCCGCCGGGGCGCGGTCGCCGAGACTCGGGTAGAGGTACTCGCTCTCCATCAATTCCAACGTCTGGGGGCTGCCGAGGAAATGGCCCGGGCCTTCGACGGCTTGCCTGACCACGTCGAACGACAGGGTCTCGTCGGTGACCTCGATGCCACGGATGGCGCGCTGGACGGTACCGAGCATTTCGTCGTCGATCACCATGGCCTCGAAGGAGACCCCCATGAGGCTGCCCATCATGCCGCAGGATTCGAGCACCAGGTCGCCCCCGGCCATGCCGGCGAGGCCCGTGGACAGGGCCTTCTCGTAGCCCGCCTGGGCGTCGGCGAGCTTGGAATCGGTCATGCCGGCGCCGACGCTGCAGGGAATGTCGTAGAAATGAGCCATCTGCACCGCGGCCGCCGACAGCACCGCCTCCTCGCCGCCGCCGCCGGAGAACGAGCCGGTGCGGAGATCCGAGACGAAGGGCCAGTTGCCGAACACCATGGGACTGCCCGGGCGGATCAGGTTGACCAGCATCAGGGATGCCAGGGTCTCGGCGGTGTTCTGGGCCAGGGCGCCGGCCAGGGCGGCGGGCGCCGTGGCCCCGGCCTGTGACGCGATGACCGACATGGTGGTGATGCCGAGGCGAGCAGCCTCGGCGATGACGCTGCTGTTGTCCGCGCCGTAGGCCAGGGGCGAGACGATGGGGCAACCGCCCATCATGCCGAACGGCTTGTCGAGATAGGCGCCGCCCCGGCCCAGTACCATGTCGCACATGTTGATGATGGACTCGATGTACGCGGGCACCATGATGGTCAGGGTCAGCGTCTTGGTGGTGCCGGCGATACAGGCGTAGGTCCGGTTGACGGCGAACTCGTACCAGTCGGGCAGGTCGGTGGCGACCAGGATGTTGCCGAAGCGGTGAACATGGTCGAGGCGGTCGCAGAGCCGCGCCGCGTCGTAGATATCGACCAGTTGCGAGGGCCGATAGCGCTGGTCTTCGAAATCGAGCACCGAGACCGCCTCGCCGCCAACCCCGAAATGAACCCGGCTGCCGCCGAGTTCGATATCGTGTTTGCCGTCGACTGAATAGATCGGAAAGCGGTGGGCGGCGCCGGCGACCACGTCCTCGACCAGAGCGCGGGGAAAACGTAGGCGGCCGTCGCTGCTCACCTTGCAGCCCTTGGCCGCGGCGGCCTCGACCAGCGCCGGGATGGGGTCGGCCATGCCGATAGTTTCCAGCATGTCGAGAGCGGTGTCGTGGACCCGTACCATGTCGCGCTGGCTCAGAGGCCGATAGGCGCCACCGGTGATGCCCGGCCAGACGGCGGGGCTGGCGGTCTCCGCCTGGCGCTTCTCGCGCCGCGCATTGCGCCCGCCTGCCCGGCGCCGGATAGTGGTTTCCTCGACCGCTGCCATCAGGTCAACCGTGAAGTCGGAATGCGCTTCTTGGTTTTGCCATAGCGCTGCTTCATCCACTCGTTCAATTCATCGGCGGGGCGACGGTCGTAGCCGGCCTCGACCTCAGCATCGACCACCAGGTCGCGGACCGAGCCGAGATGCTCGGCGAATTCCTCCCGCCCGCTCTTGATGGCGTGGCTCATGGCCTCGGCGATCATGTCGACCAGTCGGCGATGATTTTCCGGCTTACTGTCGTCGCTCATGGGGCGAGTCGCCTCTCTGTCTATCTTCGTCCCAGCAGGCTACAGCGTCCCGCCCCACAAGGCTAGAGCAGCGGCCCTAAAGCAGCGGGTAAGAGCCGTCCTCGTCGTGGGTCTCGCCGCCAACCAGGGGCGGGGTGAAGACACAGATCACACGCAGGGGCGTAATGGCGTTGAGGCGGTGCTTGTCATGCTTGTCGAGCACATAAATGGTGCCCGGCTGCAAGTCATGAACCTCGCCGGTGGCCATGTCCTCGACCGTGCCCTCGCCCTCGATTACCAGGTTGGCTTCGATATGGTTCTTGTAGTGCAGGATCTTATTGCCACCGGGCCCAACGGTGATGTCCGACACGGTGAAGCCGAGGCCATCCTCGCGCAGCAGGTAACGCAGCACATGGGAATTGCCGCCGGACAATATGGTGTCGCCCTTGCCGCCCTCGATGTCCTGTTTGGTCTTCACGATCATGATCGGTCCTCCTCGGGTAAAGTAATAGGTCATACCAGCGACCATTATGAGTCACCCAACAATGGCCGCTGGCAAGCGCCAACGCGCGTCGCCAACCGTTTGGCGGGAGCCTGCGTGACGCCAGCCCGCGTGTCGCTTGAACGCGTTTTGGACAAAGCACGCCCATCGGTCATTCTTCATAACCGATGGTAATAACTTAGCCCATCCGTTGACCTCGGGCGAGGCACCCCGCATGCTGTGGGCCAAGCAGACAACACAGTGGAGAGCGAAACGTCATGAGCGGATTGATCGAAACCTATCGCGGGGTGGTCTACCCTTGGCAATGTGACCACCAGGGCCACATGAATACCAAGGAATATGTCGGCTGTTTCGACGCCGCGTTCTGGCACCACCTGACGGCCATGGGCTTCACTCGGACCTATCTCGACAGCAACAATTGCGGCTTCGCCGACGTCAAGGACACCCTGGAGTACAAGGCCGAGGTCCCGGTCAGCGCCCGGATCATCGTTGAAAGCGGCCTCATACGGGTTGGCAAGTCGTCGATCATCGCGCGTCACATCATGAGCGACGTGGAGACCGGCGAGGTCTCGGCCACGTCGGAAAAAGTCACCGTCTACTTCGATCTCGAAGCCCGCGCCTCGGCCCCGATCCCCGATGACAAGCGTGGCGTTCTGGAAAGCTTCATAGTCTCGTTCGAAGATTGATCCCGAGGGCGAACGATTCCAATTGCGTCAAGTGAAATCCAGTGGTTTTGTAACGCGCACATAACCGCTTTCACTCACCGCGAGACACTGATTTGCCAACGCTTCTGGGTATCGACACCGGCGGCACCTATACGGACGCCGCCCTCTTCGACACCGACAAGGGTGTCATCCGCTCGGCCAAGTCGCTGACCACCAAGCATGACTTGGCCATCGGCGTACGCGGCGCCGCCGAAGGCGTGCTCGGGGATGACCATCCGGACATCCGCCTGGTGTCGCTATCGACCACCCTGGCGACCAACGCCATCGTCGAGGGTCAGGGCAGCCCGGTCTGCCTGCTGATGATCGGCCATGGCCCCGAGGCTTTGGACCGGGCCGATCTGCGCAAGGCGCTGGACGGCGACCCGGTGGCCTTCATCGACGGCGGCCACTCACCGTCGGGCGACGAGCAGACGGAGCTCGACCTGGGCGCCGCCCGGGCCGCCATCGAGGCCCATGCCGACAATGTGGACGCCTTCGCGGTGGCCGGCTACTTCGCCGTGCGCAACCCGGCCCACGAGCAGGCGGTGCGCGACCTGGTCCATGAGCTGACGGGCAAGCCGGTAAGCTGCGGCCACGACCTGTCATGGCGCCTTGATGCGCCGCGCCGGGCCCTCACCGCGGTGCTCAACGCCCGGCTCATCCCAGTCATCCAACAACTCATCCACGCGGTCCACGGCATCATGGCCGAGAAGGCCATCAAGGCGCCGCTCATGGTGGTCAAGGGCGACGGCTCTCTGGTCAGCGAAGACACCGCCCTGGCGCGTCCCGTGGAAACTATTCTGTCGGGCCCGGCGGCCAGCGTCGTCGGGGCTCATCATCTGTCCGGCGAGAACGACGTTTTCGTGGTCGACATGGGCGGCACCACCACGGACATCGCCTTGCTCAAGGGCGGCCGCCCGGTGCTCAACGTCGAGGGCGCCACGGTCGGTGGCTGGCGCACCATGGTCGAAGCGGTATCGGCCCACACGGTCGGCCTCGGCGGCGACAGCGAAGTCTGGTTCGACGCCGGCCCGGCCCTGGCCATCGGCCCCCAACGGGTGGTGCCCATCAGCCTGCTGGCCCATGAACATTCGGGCATCATCGAGCGCCTGCACGCCCAGGCGGCCCGCGAGCCGGCCCATGACAACGACGGCCGCTTCGCCCTGCGCCTGCGCAATCTCGATGGCGGCCGGGCTAATCTTACCGCCACCGAAAAGCGGCTGTGGGACGCTCTCGGCGACGGCCCGGTAGCCTTCGAGAAACTGTTCGCCAGCGACCATCCGGAACGCTCGCTCAAACGCCTGGTCAAGCTCGGCCTGGCGGTCACCGCCGGTTTTACCCCCAGCGATGCATCCCACGTGCTGGGCCATCATGACAGCTGGTCGAGCGAGGCGGCGCGTCTCGCCGCCGGCCTGTGGGCGCGCCGGGCCGCCGATTACGGCATTGCGCCGGACGCCGAAATCGAAGCCTTCGCCGCCCGGGTCATGGAAGGGGTGGTGACCCGCTCGGGCGAGGCCATCGTCGCCACCGCTCTGGCTGAAGGTGACGACACCAAGACCGCCACCGAAGATGGCCTGGGCCGCCACTTCATGGCCCAAGCCCTGGCCCATCGCGAAGATGACGACGGCGGGTTCCTTGACTTCGCCCTGACCTTGCGCCGCCCCCTGGTCGCCATCGGTGCGCCGGCGGCGACCTATTATCCGGCGGTAGCGGAGCGGCTCAACACCCGCCAGGTGGTGCCAACCCACGCGGAAGTCTCCAACGCCGTGGGCGCAGTCGCCGGCGGCGTCACCCAGACCGTCAAGACCCTGATTACCGCCCCCGACGAAATGCGCTATCGCGTGCACGCGCCCAGCGGCATCCAGGAATTCGCCAATCTGGAACAGGCCGCCGAGGCCGCCGAGCACGAGGCCCGCATCCTGGCCGAAGCCCATGCCCGCGACGCCGGCGCCGTCGAGGTCCGGGTCGAGGTCGAACGCAACGACACCATCGCCAAGGGCAAGGACGGCACCCAGGTGTTTATCGAAAGCGAAATCATCGCCACCGCGCTCGGCCGCCCGCGCCTGGGCGAGGCCGACGCCTGAACCAACGCGGCCTGAACACCGCGCACTATACGGTGACTAACCAGGGGCACATCCCGATCAAGGGTCAACCATCGAACGTCGGCCAGATCCGAGAATTCGTAGTCGATTTCGAGCGCTGACCGGGCCGCAGGGGACGTAGCATGTCGATAATCATCGGGCTTGGCTCGGGCCGCTGCGGCGTCTGCAACAGATGCCGGCAGTGACGGCCATGGGCGAGATCAGGTTCTATTACCTCAGTTATGTCGCCCAGATCATTGCCGAATTTTCCACCGACGGCGCGCCATTCACAATTGCGCATTTTCGATATGGCGATGTTGAACGATCCGGCGGGAAAACAGGAAATTCTCGAGTTCTGCGGGTTCGCCGACCCTGAAACGCTGGTCGTACACGAGAACCGCAACCCTTAATCGGCCGGACAAATCCCCCCAAGAAACGTCTCAAAAGCCCGCGCCGGGGCTTCGTCCTCGAAGATGGACGGGCCGCGCTCCGAGATCTTCTTGGCCGCTACGCCGGGCCGCCCTGTCTTGTGGGCGATCACCCCCAACAGGTGCAGCGCCCGGGGGTGACCAGGCATCACCTTGAGGGCGCCACGGTAGGCCTGCTGCGCCTTGCCAGGCGGCCCGCATTATAATGGGCGATGCCGGCTTCGAACAGTTTCCGAGCCTGAGGGATCCGCGGATCGGTCTTTGTCGGCTGATCTGGTACGCTCATGGCGAGGGAGTGTATATCACTGAACCTTGATATAACCCTGCTAACTAGAGAAACATTTTCAGGGCGCGAACCAAGCCATGAAGGCACTTGTGACGGGAGCGACCGGCTTTGTCGGCTCGGCGGTGGCGCGAAAGCTGATCGCCGCCGGCCATGACGTGCGCGCTCTGGCGCGGCCGGCCAGCGACCGGCGTAATCTCCAGGGCCTCGCCATGGAGACGGTGGCCGGCGACTTGCGCGACCCGGCCTCCCTGGCGGCGGCCCTCAAGGGCTGTGATGCGCTTTTCCATGTGGCCGCCGACTATCGCCTGTGGGTGCCCGACCCGGAAACCATCTACGCGGTCAATGTGGACGGCAGCCGCGCCCTGATCGAGGCCGCCATGGCCGCCGGGGTCGAGCGCATGGTCTATACCTCCAGCGTCGCCACCCTGGGACTCAACCAGGACGGCGCACCGGCTGACGAAGACACCCCGGTGGCGCTGGGCCATATGATCGGCCACTACAAGCGATCCAAGTTTCTTGCCGAGGAGGCGGTGCAGGGTCTGATCCGGGATCACGGCGTCCCGGTGGTCATCGTCAACCCGTCGACCCCGGTGGGGCCGCGCGACGTCAAGCCGACCCCGACCGGGCGGATGATCGTCGAGGCGGCGGCCGGGCGCATGCCCGCCTATGTGGACACCGGCCTCAACCTAGTCCATGTGGACGACGTGGCCGATGGTCATCTGCTGGCCTTCGACCATGGCGTGGTCGGCGAGCGCTATGTGCTCGGCGGCGCCGACATGACCCTTGAGGCCATTCTCGGCGCGGTCGCGCGAATTATCGGCGGCCGGCCGCCCCGCATACGCCTGGCCCACAACCTGATCATGCCCCTGGCCGTGGCCGCCGAAGCCTGGGCCCGGCTCAGCGGCACTGAGCCCTTCGCCACGGTGGACGGCCTGCGCATGGCCAAGAAGAAGATGTTTTTCACATCAGCCAAGGCGGAGGCGGCACTGGGCTACAAACACCGGCCGGCGGCTGAGGCCCTGGCCGACGCCATCGCCTGGTTTCAGGGCAACGGCTATCTCGACTGATCGACCCCAAGATTATCTTGGCTGATCGACCAAAGCGGCGGCGTCGGCAATAAGCCCGGCGTCGATGTCGGGGCGGTGGGCGTTCTGGCCCAGGTGACGGCGCCAGGCGCGGGCGCCGGGGCGATGCTGGTAGAGACCGAAGATATGGCGGGTCATGCGATGGAGCGGTACCCCGTCCTGGTGTTGGCGCCGGGCGTATTGGACAAAACCGTCGATCACCGCACGGCGGCTGATGGCGGACCCAACATCGCCCCACAGCGATTGCTCGATCTCGGCCAGGAACCACGGATTGCCGTAGGCTTCGCGGCCGATCATCACACCGTCGAGGCGGGCCATGGCCTCATGGACCGTCGCCAGACTGGTGATGCCGCCGTTGAGGATAATCTCGAGATCGGGAAAGTCGTCCTTGAGGCGATAGACCAGGTCGTATTGCAGAGGCGGTATCTCGCGGTTCTGCTTGGGATCGAGGCCGTCGAGAATGGCGTTACGGGCATGAACGATGACCGTGCCGCAGCCGGCCCCGGCTACCGTGGCGACGAAGTGCTTGAGGTTGTCATAGCCATTGCGGCTGTCGATGCCGGTGCGGCACTTGACCGTGACCGGCAGGCAGGTCGCCGCCGCCATGGCCGTGACGCAGCGCCCCACCAGATCAGGATCAGCCATGAGGCAAGCGCCGAACCGGCCCGACTTCACCCGGCTCGACGGGCAGCCGACGTTGAGGTTGATTTCGTCGTAGCCCCAGTCCTCGGCAATCTCGGCGCAGATCGCCAGTTCGGCCGGATCACCGCCGCCAAGCTGCAGCGCCAACGGATGCTCGGCCGGGTCGAACCCGAGCAAGCGGTCGCGGACGCCGTGAATGATTGCCGGGGTGGTAATCATCTCGGAATAGAGCAATGCCCGCGGCGCGATCAGACGCAGGAAATAGCGGCAATGGCGATCGGTACGCTCCATCATCGGCGCCACCGACAAGCGTCGGTCGATTGACCCGTTCATGGCTTTATTCCGCTACCAGGCATAACGCTCCCACAATTTTTTTAATGGCAATCGTTTACAAAATGTTAGCAGAGTTATGCTTTCATTGCATGACTGGCGTGCAGCCTTGTCGCTTGTCCAAGCCCCTGGAATAACTACATTTGCTGCAACGCAACATGAAGCGCCTGAGGGATCGTATACCACGCCTTTCCTGCGGCTCTTCAGCAATAACCATCATCGCAACACCGGGCGCCAATCCGGAAGACGAGATATAGGAGACAAGACCATGTTCAACGTCATCGAAACGATCCGCCGCTGGCACCGCCGCAGCAACACCGCCGCTCAATTGCACCGGCTTGACGACCGCATGCTGGCCGACATCGGCCTGGATCGCGGCAACATCGCCGAGGCGGCCCGCCGCATCCGCTAAACCTTCGGGTCATAGCGAAAACGGACGGCGGCCCTTCGGGGTCGCCGTTCGTTTTTGCATATGGGTACCAGGCAATTTTCGAATGCGTTGAGTTGGACTGACGTCCCCAGCCCCCAAGGGGGGCCGCCGACCGTTCGGCGGGAGCCTGCATGACGATTGAACGCAGGCCATCTTTGCTGAGCAAAGGTGGCCGTAATAGATTCTAGCGAAACACACCGAGACGATAGAGCCGCCAGGCCAGAACCGGCGCCGCCAGCAACGGATGCCGGCGCTGCCAGGGCGTCGCCGTGACGCCAATACCCGAATGGCGCTCGACCTTCCACAGCACATAGTCCATCGCGCCGTCGAAGGTGAAGGCCGCCTTGATCAGGCGCACCACGTTCAAAGCCTTGCCCGTCATTCGGCGCAGCCACCATGGCGCCCCCCCATCGCCTGCCATCGCCAGGGGTGTCAGGCGGTCATAGCGGGCGCGGTCGGCCTCGTAGAGTTGCCCGGCCCGGCCGGGGGGTTCGGGGCGCAGCTCTGCCCGGTAGGTCTCGACAAAGGCGCGGGGCCACAGTGCCTCGGGCCGCGCTTCGCCCGGCAGTAGCTGCCGGGTCACCGCCATCAGAGTCGTTACCGCATCGGCCTGGGCCGCGGCGACCAGACGGCGCGCATCGTCATCGGCGCTGTACACCAGGCGCGCGGGCTGAGCGAAGCGGGCCCAAATCATCGGCTGCAGGGTCCGGGGCAAGGCCCCTTCGGCGAACTGGTCGAGGCTCATCACCGCGTATTTCACCCGCACTACCGCGCCCTCCCAGGGCGTTTCCAGGTAAAATACATTAGGCGGCAACAACCGGTTGGCGGCGGCGGCAGACCAGTTTTCATAAGCGTCGCCATAGCGCCCGACCAGCACATAGAAGTCGAGCAGGCCGTCGGGGTCATCATCGCGCAGGCAGGAGCCGTAGAACACCAGCGCCCGCACCGCATCGCCATGGCGCGCACGCACCACCTCGGCGGCGGCGCTCACCCACGGCTGCACCGGGGCCGCGGCCTCCTGGGCCAGCATGTCGATCAGGTCGTGGCGGGGATCAGCCATGGCGCCTCAACAACGCAGGAACCGCAGCCGGCGGTCAGCTTCGAGAACCGCCGGCTCGGCCGGGTCCGGATGGACGATCTGGCCGTCCAGAATCATCGGGCAGTCGCTACGGATGGTGACCCGGCTGGCGCGGCGGCTGCCATAGCCGGCGGCTGCCATCCACGGTTTGGGCAGCCCCCGCAGCATGGGCACCAGGGCGCGGGCCAGGCGGGCCGGCGGAAAGTCGATGGTGGTCAGGCGCACCGCTCCGGGACCATCGCCCCAGAATGGCCTGACGCCGAGAATTAGGCGATCCAGGGTGGTCGCCATGACCAGGAGATAGCTGCCGGCCCGGCCGGCGCCGTCATTGACCGCCAGGGTCATGTCATCGCCGCGATAGATGCCGTCCTCACCGCCCCGGCGGATCAGGGCGCGGAGCAGGCTCGACGCCAGGGAAAGCCCGACCACCGCGCGGCCGGTGGCGCCCTTGGGGTGATACTTGGCGCGGGCCAGCATGGTGCCGCGATAGAACGCGGCGGTGCCGAAGAACATGCCGTGCAACGCCGCCGCGCCACCGCCGGGATGGAGCGTCAGCACCGAATGATCGATCGCCGTCAGGGGCATACCGGTAAGCAACCGGGTGAGACCGTCCACCGGCCGGCCCTTGAGGCCGATGTCGTGGGCAATCAAATTGGTCCGCCCGGCCGGCAGCAGAGCGAGGTCCGGCGTCCGCTCGAAGCCATGACCATTGAGTAATTCAGTCATCACCCCCTGAACCGTGCCGTCACCGCCATTGACCACCACAAGTTCGATGTCGCGCCGGGCGAAGTCGGCCAGGGCCGTGGGCAGGGCCGACATATGCTCAAGCTCCACATGGCTGACGCCCGGGTGCTGGGCCACGATCTCGCGCACCGCCGCCAGGTCGCTCAGGTTGCGGTGGCTGTGCGGATTGCTGACAACGCCGATGGCTGTCATCGGCCTGTTACCGGCGCTCGACATAAAACCCCAGAGCCGCGCCGACGGCGGCAAAGGCCAGGGTCGGCGCCCAGGCGGCAATGATAGGCGGCACCAATCCGGCCTCGCCCACGGCCAGGGCGAAGCCGTCGAACACGAAGAAGCAGAAGCCGATGGCGATGCCCAGGGTCAGGGTGGCGGCGGCGCCGCCGTGGCGCTGGAAGCGTTGACTCAAAGGCACGGCGATGAGAACCATCAGCAACGACGCCAGAGGCACGACAATCTTGCGGTTGAACCAGGTCTCGTAGACATAGAGCGGCCGGCTGCCGAACTCCGGCGCCCCCAGGTAGCGCCAGACATCGCCCAGGGAGAGCTCCCGGGGATGGGCCATGAGGGTCGATAGCAGGTCCGAGCGCAGGCGGCCGGCCCAGGGCAACCGGGCGATGGTCTCAACCGCGTTGGCGGCCACGTCATAGCGCGTCACGCCATAAAGCACCCAGGCGCCCGCCTCGAGCACCACCGTGGCGGCATCGATGCGGGCGGTAAGAATACCCTGCCCGTCGCGCTGGAAAATGGTCACGTCCGTCAGACGACCGCTGTCACCGGCATCCAAGGTGCCGAGGCGAATGACGTCGTTGCCCTCGCGGAGCCAGGTTCGGCCGCCGCTCTCGGCTGTGGCGCCATAGTTCGCCACCGCCCAGGCACGGAGCTCGGCGGTGGCCGGTGGCACGGCCGCGTCGTCGAGCCAAAAATGCGCCGCGCCGAGCAACCCGACCGCCGGGACAAACGCCAGCACAAGCCGCCACGGCGATACCCCGGCGCCGAGCATGACGACAATTTCGCCATGGCGAACCAGAGTGACCAGGGTGAGAAGCGCGGCGATGAGCACGGAAAACGGCAACAGCTTGGAGACGATAACCGGCAGGCGCAGGGCAAAATAGCGCCACAGCGCCAACGCCCCGTCCCCGGCCACCACCTCGTCCGCATGGGCCATCATGTCGAGCAGAGACGCCAGGGCCACCAGCCCGCCCAGCATGAGGGCAAAACGGGCCAGAAACAGCCGGTTGAGATAGCGCGCGAACAAGGCCATCAGCCGCGCCTCACCCCATCTCTATTTACAGGCGCCCTGGCAAGGCGCTCCATGATGCCGTCCACGGGATTGGCAAGGCCGCCGGCGCTGGCCTTGGCGAACAGGGCGGCGCTGGCGGCGGCAAACAGCATCAGCGGCAGCCACAGGCCGAGCCACGGCGAAATATGACCGAGCGCCGCCATGGAGCCGCCAAACTGGAGGATTTTTTGATACAGCACCAGCAATACCAGGCCGGCGAAGATACCGTAGGAGCGCCGCGCTCGGCCGCCGCCAAGCCCCAGAGGAATGGCCAGCAGGGGCAGGAACAACATGGTCACCGTGCGCACCAGGCGGCCGTGGAACTCGGCATCCATGGTGGCCATGGTGACGCCGGCCGGCGGCTGGTCCCGCGCCGACCACAATTCGGGCAAGGTGAGTTCGCGCTCGTCCTTGCCTCGTATCCTGTAGGACACCGCGCCGGTCTCACCGATAGGCCGACTGAGCTGGTCGAAGGCCAGACTGCTGATGCCGCCGCCACTGCCCGTGCGCACGGTGACACCATCGACCAGGTAAAGCACCGAGCGCATTTCCTCGGTGAACGGCTTGAGAGCGCCGCTCCGCGCCGTAGTGGTGACCGAGCCGCCGGTCGGGCTTTCCTGATAGACGAATACCCGGGTCAGGCGCCGGCTGCCGACGCTAACCTGCTCGGCCATGAAGGTCATCCCGTCGGCCTCTACAAAGGCGCCCTCCTCCAGGGCCGACGCCAGGGAGGCATGGCCGATGAAATGAACAAGAGCGCGGTAGCCGTAGCGGCTGTAGGGCTGGACATAAGCGAAGATGACGGCAGTGATGATGGTCAGCACCACCGCCAGTCCCATGACCGGAACCAGCAACCGGGGCAGGGCCACGCCGGCGGCGGCGTAGGCCACCAGTTCGCTGTCGCCGCTAAGCCGGTTAAAGGCCAGCAACACGCCGATGAAGAACGCCGCCGGCAGGGCTATACCCAGGTAATGAGGCACCAGACTCATCATCATTTCGAAGACCCGGAGCATGGAGGTATCGCCGGTGGCCGCCAGGTCCATGATGCGCAACATACGCTCAAGCAACAGGGCGGCCAGGGCGACGCCGGTGGTCGCCAGCAACGGCACCAGGATCAAACGCAGGAGATAGCGGCCAAAAACCGTCATCAAAAAATCCGGCAGTGGAGCGGCCACGGTCACCAAAAAATTTCCTTGACCCGAACGCGTCGGTAAACGAGTTTCACCACCACCTCGCTGGTCGGTCGCGGATCGGCCATAACTACTTATACCAGGGAGCGGCACTTCAGTGTTGAAGGATTTGACCGCCCTGCGCCATGGGGCGCTGACAGCCATTGTTCTTGGCGTATTGGTCGCCGGTAGCAATGCCATGGCCGCCTGCCAGTCATCAAACGGCGAAATTGAAGTCCGGGTTGATGCGGTGCGCAGTGCAGCGGGCAGCATCGTCGCCGTGCTCTATGGCGACAACCCGGCGGATTTCCTCAAGAAGGGCAAACGCCTCGACAAGGTCTTCGAGCCGGCCCAGGAAGGCCTGGTCAGCGTCTGCCTGACGGCGCCCGCCCCCGGCATGTACGCGGTGGCGATCTATCACGACGAAAACGGCAACGAGAAATTCGACAAAACCTGGATCGGCCTGCCCGACGAGGGCTACGGCATCTCCAATAATCCAAAAATATTTATGTCGGCGCCGGCCTTCGACGAAGCCAAGTTCGAAGTGCTCAACGGACCCACGGTGATCGATGTCGTGGTCGGCTATTGACCCTGGAGCGGCGCAAGCCAACTCGGGTAGAATAGGGATATGTCAGTTCTGACCCGCGATGATGGCACCACGGTGGATCGGCCGCAGGCCCAAGGCAGCCGTGTTCCCGGCATGCGGACGCGGCCCGACTACCTGGTCCTCGGGGTTCGCGACGGTGTCAGCCCCAGCCCCAAGCCGCCCGTACGCATCTTCCTCGGCACCGAGCCATCGCAATACCGGGCGGAGCGCATTTTCGTGTGGTCCATCGAACAGGTGCGCGACCCGGCGCGGGTCTACGAAATCCACCTGATGTCCGATCTCGCCGGTTTCCAGCGCTTGCTTTGGCTGACCGGCTTCACCAATTATCGCTTTGCCATTCCCCATCTCGCCGGGGCCGGCGGCCGAGCCATTTACAACGACGTCGATCAGATCTATCTGAGTGACCCGGCCGAGCTGTTTGACCTGGACATGGCCGGCCACGGCTATCTCGCCATCGACGGCGCCAAACCCGACACTTCGGTCATGCTCATAGACTGTGAGCGCATGGCCAAGGTGTGGCCTCTGGAAGGCGCCCAAAAGGGCCGCAAGAACCAGCTTATGGCCCAGGCCCGCGCGGTGCCCGGCCTGGAAGGTCCGCTGCCGCCGGAATGGAACGCCCGGGATGAGGAATACCGCGACGGGCAATCCAAGTTGCTCCACTACACCAGCCTTCATACCCAGCCGTGGCGGCCGTTCCCCGAGCGTTTCGTCTACTTCCGTAATCCCGTGGGCGCGGTGTGGTACGACCTGGAACGCGCCGCCGACCAGGCCCGCTATCAGATCTACGATCTCGACCGGCCAAGCGCCCGTTATACGGATGTGGCGGCCCGCCTGGCTGATGCCGGCGGCCATCCGGCCGGTGCCAGCGATGACGTTAACGATCTGATGGCGGCAAGCGATGCCAGATCAGTGCTTGAATTCGGCATGGGCGTTATCGGGCCGGAGTTCGATTTCGGCGCCGACATCACGGTCCATCGCCATGACCCGGCCCGCGCGGATGCCAATCCACCCCCAGCGCGATACCATGGCATAGTCTGCCGGAACGGTTTGAATCTGCTGCCCGACGCCGACGTAAGCTGGATCATGGCGGCGTTGTTCGCCCGCGCCGAGCGCTTTGTCCAGGTCACCGTTAGCGACCTGCCTGGCCAGGCAACCCTGGGCGACCGCAGCCGGCTGAAGACCTGGCGCCGCGACCCATCCTGGTGGTTCGCCCTCGTGGAGGCCTGCGGCGCGCGCTATCCTGATTTGTCCTGGCGGGTGAACATTCACACCCGCCGCCACGGCGCCTATACCCGCCAGAGTAGCCGCAACCATGGCACGCCCACGGTCTGGGTGCTGGACGACGGCAAGCCAGGACATACCTCTCAGTCGGTCGGCCTCGCCGAAGCCCTGAGCTGGCCCTACGAAATCAAGAAGCTGAACTTCACGGCCCTGGCCGGTCTCGGCACCGTGCTGCGCAGCCGGCTTGGCACTACTCGCCTTGGTGTCGACCGCGCCGCCTCGGCTGAACTGGCGCCGCCGTGGCCCGATGTGGCCATAGCAACCGGCTGGCGTCCAGCCCCGGTGACCCGCTGGATCGGCGAGCAAAGCCGGGGCCGAACCCGTACCGTCCAGTTGGGCCGTAAGGGCGGCCGGGTCGCCGACGTCTACGACATCGTGGTCGCCTGCGGCTATTTCCAGTTGCCCCTCCATCCCCGGCGGATCGAGACCTCGGCGCCGCTCAACCGGGTTACGGCCGCCGGTCTGGACGCGGCGGCGGCGGCCTGGCCCGACCTTTACGACCAGATGGCAAAGCCTCGAATTGCCCTGTTGTTCGGCGGCTCGAGCCGACGCCATGAAATTTATCCAGCGTTGGCCCGGCGCATTGGCGCCGAGGTCCGCACCTTTGCCGATCAGGCCGGCGGCTCGATCTTCGCGGTGACCTCGCGGCGCAGCGGCAAAGCCGCCACCGATGCTTTGGCCGAAGGATTCGGCGACGCCCTGGGCGAGACCGCGCGCATCGACCGCTGGCGCGACAATCGCCCGGACAACCCCTATCTCGCCTGCCTCGCCCTGGCCGACGTTATCGTGGTCACCGGCGAAAGCGAATCCATGGTCGCCGAGGCCGCCGCCTGCGGCAAACCGGTCTACATCTACCCGATCCCGGAAAAGCCCCTGGGTTTCTGGACCCGCATCGAATCGTTCATTGTCGGCATCGCCCTGACCCGGCGCCGCAACCGGCGCGGCACGTTGATGCCCCAGCGCGGCCTGCGACGATTTTGTGCCCGGCTCATCGGCCGTGGCCTGGTCCAGCCGCGGCGCAACTTGGACCTGCTCCACGAGGCGCTGGTCGCGCGCGGCATGGCCAAATTTTTCGGCGCGCCCCTGGAGACCGGCGAGCGCCCGGCGCTTCACGAGGCCGACGAAGTCGCCGCCGAGATACGCCAGCGGCTGAACCTGACATGAGCTATCTCGACGTCAGCCGCCTGGACGCCATCGAGACCGCCGCGTTCCAAGGCCAGTCGCCCTATCCCTGGATCAACCCCCAGGGCCTGTTGACCGACGACGGCTTCCGCCGCCTGACCGAGACCCTGCCCGATGTCAGCCAGTTCGAGCGGGTCTTCGGCAAGGCCCGAGCCCATGGCCAGCGAAGCTACGACCGCTATACCCTGGAATATCACAAGAGCCTTGATCTGCCGGAAACCTGGCGCAACTTCATGGCCGAAATGGAGAGCGACCACTACCAGCGCTTCATCCGGCGACTGTTCGGCCGCGGCAGGTTTCGCCTGCGCTATCACTGGCACTACACGCCCACTGGCTGCTCGGTGTCGCCCCACTGCGACGGCCGCGACAAGCTCGGCTCGCACATCTTCTATCTCAACGCCGCCGCTGACTGGCGACCAGAATGGGGCGGCGAGACCGTGGTGCTCGACGACGATGGCCGCTTCAAACGAAATTCAGCGCCGGCGTTCGAGGATTTCGATGGCGCCGTGGCGGCCGAGACCATGGACAACCACAGCTTCATCTCCGCCCGCCAGGGCAACTCGTGGCATGGGGTACGCGAAATCGACTGTCCCGAGGACCGCTTGCGCAAGGTTTTCATCGTCGTGGTCGAGGACCGCATTCTCGGCTTGCGCCGCCGGGTGATGAAAGGTTTGCACCGGTGGCGAGCGGCGGCGTCTTGAACGCCACCCCAAAAGTCACTGTGGTCATGCCGGTCTATAACCGGGCGGCCTATGTGGCGGCTGCCCTCGACAGCATCCTGGCACAAAGTTTCGCCGATTTTGAGCTTCTGGTGGTCGATGACGGCTCGACCGACAACAGCCGCACCATCGTCGAAGCCCACGACGACCCACGCATTCGCCTGGTGGTCAACGAGCACAACAGGGGCATCGCCGCGACCCGCAATCGCGCCGTCGGTCTCGCCCGGGGCGAGTATCTGGCGTTCCTCGACAGCGACGATATAGCCTGTCCCGACCGTCTCGCAAGGCAGGTGGCGTTTCTCGATAGCCATGCGGACATCGCCGCCGTTGGCGGCTGGGTGGCGTGGATGGATGAAAGCGGCCGGCGCCGCGGCACGATAAAACGCCTGGCCACCGCCCCCGACGACATCGCCGCCCAACGCCTGTTCCGTCCCGGCATGGTCAACTCGGCGGCCATGGCCCGGACCAGTGTTCTGGCCCAATTCCCGCATCGGGAGGACCTTCGCGTCGGCAGCGATTTCCATATGTGGGCGCGTTTCGCCGGGTGCCACAAACTGGCCAATCTGCCCGCGGTGCTGGTCATGGTTCGGCGTCATGGCCAGCGCATCACGGCCGAGCTCGAAGATCAGGTCACCACGGTGCGAACCGGCATTTATGCGGCTCAGCTTGAAACCCTCGCCATCGACTTCACAGAGACGGACCTGAAACGCCACTTCATGTTGCGCCGCATGCACAAGACCGGTTACACCCCGGACCGCGATTACCTGGATTGGGCCGAAACCTGGCTGCTCGGCCTGCAGGCGGCCAACGCCGCGGCGGGCCTCTATCCCGAACCCGCGTTCACCCATGAACTCGGCGTGTTCTGGGCCAAGACCTGTCGCCATGGCGGCGCACCGGGGCGCTTTCTGGCCTCGCCCCTGAGCCATAGCGCCTGGCCCGGCCTGTGGAAACTGCTGCGACGTCATGCGCCCATTCCCCTGCCTCGCCCCGGCGCGGCGGCTGCGCTCTAAGCCTTCGTTATGTGTGGTATCGCCGGCTTTCTCGACCCCCGCGCCAGCATCAGCGCCGAAGTGCTGGGCGCCAAGGTCAGCGTCATGGCGGCCACCCTGAGTCATCGCGGCCCCGACGATGACGGTATCTGGGTCGATGGCGAAGCAGGCATCGCCCTGGGCTTTCGGCGCCTGGCGATCATCGACCTGACACCGGCTGGCCACCAGCCCATGGTGTCGTCCTGCGGCCGCTACGTGCTGGTCTACAACGGTGAAATCTATAACGCGGCCGAACTGCGCAAAGAACTGGCGGCGGCCGGGCGGACCTTCCGGGGCCATTGCGATTCCGAGGTGCTGGTGGAGGCCTGCGGCGCCTGGGGTTTGACCACCACCCTCGGGCGGCTGCTCGGCATGTTCGCCTTCGCCCTGTGGGACCGCGAGACCCGCAGCCTGTCCCTGGTCCGCGACCGCCTCGGCATCAAGCCGCTTTATTGGGGCGAGGCCAATGGCCTGGTGCTGTTCGGCTCGGAGTTCAAGGCCCTGGTTGCCCACGACGGTTGGACACCGGCGGTCGACCGGGACTCTTTGGCTTCATACATGCGTCACATGGTGGTGCCCGCCCCGGCCAGCATTTATCGCGGCATTCATAAGCTTGAGCCGGGCCAGGTGGTGACTGTTGATTCAAACGGCAAAACCGCGACCAGCCGCTATTGGGATTTGCGGGCCATCGCCCGCGACACACCCCGTACGACGTGCGGTGAGACCGAGGCCCTCGAAAGTCTGGCCGGACTGCTTAGGGATTCCGTTGGCCGCCACATGGTCGCCGACGTGCCCCTGGGCGCGTTCCTGTCGGGCGGTGTTGATTCGTCCCTGATCGTTGCCCTCATGCAGGCCCAATTGGCCCGTCCGGTACAGACCTATACGGTCGGCTTCACCGAGCGATCCTTCGACGAGGCGCCCGAGGCCCGCGCCGTGGCCGAACATCTCGGCACTGACCACACCGAGCTTTATGTGGAGCCGGTTGACGCCCTGGCCGTGGTGCCCGACCTGCCCGGTTGCTACGATGAACCCTTCGCCGATTCGTCGCAAATTCCGACCCTGCTGATTTCCCGCCTGGCCCGGCGCTCGGTCACCGTAGCGCTTTCCGGGGACGGCGGCGATGAGGTGTTCGGCGGCTACAAGCGCCACTACCGGGCCCAGGACCTGGCCCGCCGTCTGGGCTGGCTGCCCGGCCCCTTGCGCCGTGCGGCAGCGGCGGCGTGGCGCGCCGTGCCCCGCGGTTCCGCCTATGGCGCCTATCGCCGCGACCGGGCCGCCGCAGTCATAGCCGCCCCCGACGACGTGGCCCTGTACCGCGCCCTGGCGACTTATGTTCACCGGCCCGATGCTTTGGTTATCGACGGCGCCGAGCGCGGGGGCGCGCTGTGGGACGTCGCCGCGGCCACGAACATACCCGATTTCATGGAGCGCGCCGGCTATCTCGACACGGTCACCAGCCTGCCCGACCAGATGCTCACCAAGGTCGACCGGGCAAGTATGGCCACCGGCCTCGAAGTCCGGGTGCCGTTGCTCGACCACCGTGTGGTGGAGCTCGCCTGGAGCCTGCCGCCGGCCCTCAAGTTCGGCCACAGGGACGACAACAAACGCCTGCTCCGTACGCTGCTTTACCGTCACGTACCGCGCGCCCTGGTCGATCGGCCCAAACGCGGTTTCGGCGTGCCCATCGCCGCCTGGCTGCGCGGACCGTTGCGCGACTGGGCCGGTGATCTGCTGGACGAACGGCGTCTCGCGGATGACGGTTTTTTCCATGCTCCCGCAATTCGTACCATGTGGCGCGAGCATCAGGCCGGCATCGGTGATTGGCAACGCGTGCTGTGGCGGGTACTCATGTTCCAGGCGTGGCGGAGCGCATGACTGACAAACAACACATCTGCGTCACCGTGCTCGGCGCCGGGCGTAGTGGCACCAGCCTGTCGATCCGCGGCCTGGCCGCCGTCGGCGTTGACCTCGGCAATCGCCTGCGCCGGGGCTGGGGCAAGAACCCCACCGGCTTCTTCGAGGACCGCGACCTGTTGGCCCTCAACCAGCGGCTCAAGCGCACCCTTGGCATTCGCGGTGACAGCGTACGGCTGATCGCAGCGGAGGAATACGACAGCCCGGCCATCGAGGCTTTGCGCCACCAGGCCATGCACACCATCCGGCGGCGCTTCGGCCAGTGCCCGCTGTGGGGCTACAAATATGGTCGCACCCTGCGGCTGATACCGTTCTGGGAGCCGGTCTTTGAGGCCCTTGATCTCGACATGCGCTATCTGGTGGCGATTCGCAATCCGTTGAGCGTCGCGGCCTCACGCGGCAAGCTCGACCCGCGGCGCGGGGTCCAGGAAACCGCCGACCACGAATGGCTGGTCAATGTGGTGCCCCATTTCGCCCGGGCCCGGGGACGGCCCATGGCAGTGGTCGATTACGACCGTCTGATGAGCGATCCGCGCCGCGAACTGGCGCGCATGGCCACGGGCCTCGATCTGCCCGATCCCGACCCTGCGGCCATCGACATCTATTGCGACGAATTCCTCCGCCCCGGCATGCGCCACACTCAGTTCACGGTGGCCGATCTCGATGACGACCGGGTCGATCCCCTGGTACGCGATGCTTACCGCTGGCTCGACCGCCTGGCCGGCGACGAGATAACCGCCGACGACCCGACCCTGTGGGACGACTGGGCCCGCATCGCCGCCGGCGTCGAGACCATGGGCCCGACCCTGGCCGCAACAGATCAGGCCGAAACCGCCCGCCGCCGGGCCGAACGTGGGCCGCGCCAAGCCTATCAGTGGCTACGGCGAAAAATGCGTGGTGGTTAGAAGATCGTGTAGATAAAGGGCGCGACCGCCGAGCCTTCGGCGAGCACGATGAGCAGGCCGAGCAGACCGACAACAACCAGAATGGGGATCATCCAGTACTTCTTGCGCGCCCGCATGAAGAGCCAGAGTTCCTTGACCAGGTCGATCATTGGCAGAAAACTTTCATTTGATCGCCCGCAACACATGGCGAAGCAAGGCCGGCAGGCACAATAGCTTTTTCCCGAAGCCGAGCCGTGAATCGGCGAAGGCCGCGAGGTTATAGCGCAAATAGCGGCCAAAGAAACGCATATGTGCCAGCCCGCCGCCAGGCCGATGCGGGCTCTTGGCGCTGGCGGTCATGCGGTAGTGGAACGTGGCAGCGTTGTCGCCGCGAATGCGATCATCGAGAATGAACGGCAGCAGGGTGACGTAATCAGCGCCCCAGGCATAGCCGAACGCGGCAGCACGGCCATAGGCGGCACGCAGCTCAGCGGTGCGGAACAGGCCATAAATCCACGGCGCCCGGGGGCGCCTGAGCAACGTCGTCACCCGCGCCAGCCGGGATCGCCCGGCGAGGACAGGAAACACCCGACGCTTTTCGGTGCCGTCAAACGCGTGCTTGACGATATCGCCGACAGCGAGGCCGCAGTCCCCATCGCTATCGAGCACAACGCATAAGCGCTCAAGATAATCGGGGCTCAGTTGATCGTCGCACGCATGCCACATGAAATAGTCGGTCTCGGCCTGGCTAATCAGGTAGTTGAAATTGCCGACCGTGCCAAGATTTACGGGCTGATGATGGACGGTGACCCGATGATCTCGCGCTGCCCAGTCGGCCAACACTTCGGTTGTCGAGTCGGTCGAGGCATTGTCGGAGACAATAACCACATAGTCGCCAAATGTCTGCGCCTCGAGCCCGGCGACCGCCCGCCCGATGGTGGCGGCGCCGTTGTAGACCGGCATGCCGACGGTGATTTTAGCCACTAGGCAATGCGCCGGAGGTAGGCCCCCGGCCAATAGGTGATATGGCGCTCCAAATCACTTTCGTTGAAGGCGAAACCCGGCGTCTCGATCACGAAATCATCGCGCTCGGCAGCGAAATCCCGCGCCGCCTCGAAAGGATTGTCGGTCGCCCATGAGGCGTCGCCGCCGGGGACATCGTCAAGATCCCTCATGATGCCGTCAGCGGCCACGATATAGGAGCCGACACTGACCAGCGGCGCGTAGAGCCGGCATTCGGCCAACACATGGTCGCGGCAGTGGTTCGAATCGAGGATGACCAGCACCGTGTCGCCGGGCTCAATGCAGCGGGACACCTGCTCGAACGCCGCGACATCGGTGGAACTGCTCTCGATCAGGGTAATCCGGGGCGCCAACCGATGGTCCTCGATGGCCGTGCGGTTATGGGCTCGGATATCGATATCGACGCCGACCACGCGCCCCTTGCCCATGGCTTTGAACAGACTGGCGTAGAAGATTAGCGAGCCGCCATGGGCGACGCCGGCTTCGACAATAACATCCGGCTGCAGGCGGTAGATCACCTCCTGGATGCGCAGCATATCCTCCGGTAGTTGGATCACCGGACGGCCCAACCATGTGAAGGTGTAGGAATAGCGTTGCGCCCAGCCAACCTTGACCCAGAGGTCCGAGAGCAGCTCGAAGGCGGACTTGCTGTAGAGCGATGCTTCTTGCTGGTCGCCAGCGGTTATGGTCCCAGCGTCGGTATCGATGGTGATTTTCATGGGCTTCTCTACTCACATTTGACGCGCGTATAGCAAATTTCGTTCGCCGATGCGTCGAAAAGATGATCGCCGATCAGTAACGACGGCGCGCTCGCGAATTCGTCCGCCACCACGCAACTGTATCCGCAAGCCCGCTATCGAGGTCATGGCGCGGCGTGAAGCCAACCTTGTCACGAATTCGCGATGTGTCGGCCACCAGCCGGGCCGGGGAGTCGTCGGGCAGGGCCCGCCCCAGGTCAATCATTGATTCGTCGACGCCGATGGTTCGGGCCACATCGGCAATAGCAACGCCGCTGCCCGAGGCAATATTGAACGGCCCCTCCATGTTTGACGCCAGCAGCGCCGCAAAGGCCGCGCCGGCGTCGGCGACATGGAGAAAGTCGCGCACCGCCGTGGGTTCCTTAAGCATCACCGGCCCGCCAGCGAGCTGAGCCCGGATCATTGACGGCACCAATCGAGATTCACCTTCGAAGGGGCCATAGAGCAAAAACAAACGTCCCCAGGCGAGGCTCAGGCCGCTGGCCGCCGCCGCCGCGCTGGCCGCCTCGAAGGTCGCAAGCTTGGCCTGGCCGTAAGGCGTGGCGGGTCGGCACGGCGTGGTGGTCTCATAGCAGTCGCCACCGCCCAATGCCTCGGGCGACCAATCATATTCGGCGCAGCTTCCCGCCACCACCGCGCGCACACCGCCGCTCTCGCGAAACCGGCGCACCAGGTCGAGCGTCGCCTCGGCCCAGGCCGGGTTCTCGGGCGCCGACCAGAAATAGCCGTGGCGGGTCTCCCAGGCGAGATGGAGCAGATGGGTCGGCCGCACCGCATGGAGCAACGCCGCCCGCGCGCCGCCATCGAGCAGATCAGCCTGATGCCACGTTATGGCGTCATCATGGGACGGCTGACGCCCGACCCCGTGGACAGTGAAACCCCCGGCCACCAGATCGGCAACCCCGTGGCGGCCGACAAACCCGCCGGCGCCGGTGACCAGAACAACGCCGCTCACCGTAAGAAGTCCGGCAGGCCCGCGTCGCGCTCGGAGATTACACTCGGCTCAAACGGCCACTGGATGGCGAAGGCCGGGTCGTTCCAGCGCACGCCCCGCGCCAGATCGGGCACATAGGCGGCGCCCATGAGGTAATAGACCTCGCTATGGTCCTCAAGGGTCAGCAGGCCATGGGCGCAGCCCGCCGGGATGTGGAGGGCGCGATGATTGTCGGCGCTGAGCTCGGCCCCGACCCATTGGCAATAGCTTGGCGATTCCGGGCGCAGGTCCACGGCCACGTCATATATGGCGCCCCGGGTACAGCGTACGACCTTGGGCGCGGGCGCGGGCGCGGCCTGGTAATGCATGCCGCGCAGGGTGCCGCGCCGGGCGTTGTGGGCGATATTGGTCTGGATGAAATCGCTCACCAGTCCATGGGCGGCGAATTCTGCGGCGCAGAAACCACGGGCGAAGAAACCGCGATTATCCGTGAGCCGCTCAACTTCGATGATCATCACACCGGCGATGTCCGTCTCGGTGAAAATCATCAACCGCGATCCTCAAAGCGGGCGATCTGGTCGAGGCTATGGGCGCGCATGTCATCGCCGGCCGCCGCCGCCCGGTACCACGCCACGGTCCAGTCGAGGGCCTCATGGAGATCAAGCCGGGGCCGCCAGCCGATCGTCTCCACGGCGCGGATCGCATTCAGAGTCAGCAGTCCGGCCTCGGCCACCTGCGCGGCCTTTTCGTGACGCCAGTTAGCACCTTCGCCCCAGCGTTCGACCAGGCCATCGATAACCTGACGAACCGGTTGAATATCGCTCGCCGCCGGTCCGAAGTTCAACGCTTGCGGCGCGCTGTCACCGGTGAACAGCGCCTCGGCATAGTCGAGATAGCCGGCCAAGGGCTCGAGTACGTGCTGCCAGGGCCGGGTGGCGTCCGGGTTGCGCACGGCGATGTCGTCGCCGGCGGCCATGGCCCGCACGAAATCCGGGATCAGCCGGTCGGCGGCCCAATCACCGCCGCCGATAACGTTGCCGGCCCGGGCCCGCCCGGTACGAATACCCTGGGCCGCCAGGAAGCTCTTGTCATAGGCGGCGGCGACCAGATCCTGGCACGCCTTGGAGGCGCTATAGGGGTCGGCGCCGCCCAGGGGATCGTCCTCTCTGAAGGCCCGGTCGCCGCCGTCATTGGCGTAAACCTTGTCGCTGGTCACCACCACCACGGCCTTCACCGTGGGCGCGGCGCGCACCGCCTCAAGCAAATTGACCGTGCCGGTCACGTTGGTCTCGAAGGTCGTCGTAGGGTCGGCGTAGGAGCGTCGCACCAGGGCCTGGGCGGCGAGATGAAAGACGATCTCCGGCCGGCTGTCGGCAGCCGCTTTGGCAGCCACGGCAGGATCGCGCAGATCGCCTATGGCGCTGTCCAGCCCGGACCACGGCGCCAGGGCCTCAAACAGGCTGGGGTCAGTGTCCGGCGCCAAGGCCACGGCGCCGACGTCGGCCCCGAGCCGTTCCAGCCACAGCGCCAGCCAGGCCCCCTTGAACCCGGTATGGCCGGTCAACAGCACCCGCCGGCCGCGCCAGAACTCAGGCGTCACGGCCAGACTTTCCAGGGTGCCTCGCCGGCATCCCACAGACCGTCCAGGATGGTCTTGTCGCGGAGCGTATCCATGGGCAGCCAGAAGCCGTCGTGACGGTAAGCGGCAAGCTGGCCTTCGGCGGCCAGACGCTCAAGGGGGTCACGCTCCCAGAAAGTGTCGTCGCCGGCTATGTAATCGAGCACCTTGGGCGACAATACAAAGTAGCCGCCATTGATCTGGCCGCCATCACCGTGCGGCTTTTCAGCAAAGGCCGTCACCCGGTCGCCGTCGAGCACCGTGGCGCCGAACCGGCCCGGCGGCTGGACCACTGTCATGGTGGCGAGCAGGCCATGGCTACGGTGAAAATCAACCAGCGACGCAATATCGATATCGGCGACACCGTCGCCGTAAGTCATACAAAAGACATCGCCATCGCCGACATGATCCGCCACCCGTTTGAGCCGGCCGCCGGTCATGGTGTCGGCGCCGGTATCCACCAGGGTAACCCGCCAGGGCTCGGCCTGATTGCCGTGAAAGGCGATGCTGTTGTCGGTCAGATCAACGGTGAGGTCGGCGTTGTGGAGGACGTAGTTGGCGAAATACTCCTTGATGATGTAGCCCTTGTAGCCGAGGCATATGGTGAAATCCGTAAGGCCGTAATGGCCATAGGTCTTGAGAATGTGCCAGAGGATCGGCCGACCGCCGATCTCGACCATGGGTTTGGGCTTGAGCCCGGTTTCTTCCGACAATCGCGAGCCCAGACCGCCGGCGAGAATTACTGTTTTTAGTGCATCGTTCACTTGTTTAGTCCCCCTGGTTTTCCAAGGCCTCGCTACGCACCCGCTTGGCCAGTCGGCCCAGCGCCAACATGATCAACACGCCGATGCCAACCACCGTGCTGACCAATGACGCCCAACCGACTCCCACCAAACCCCACTCGGCGGCGAACAGAACCGCCAACACCAAGTTCAACGCCGCGATTATAACGCTGACCCGCAGCATAACGTCAGGCCGGCCCAGGGCGAAGAAAACCGGATCGAGGGCGACACCGAAAATCGAGATCGCCGTGGCCGCCGCCACAACCACCAACACGCCATAGGCGCCGAGATAGGCGTCACCGACCGTGAGGCTGATCAGCGGCTCGCCAACGACGGCAAGAACGATGACAGCGACGACGGCCACACTGCCGGCCACGGCGCCGGCGCGGGCCACGATCTTGCGCACCGCGCGGGCCCCGCCCCCGGCAGCACCCGCGGCGGTCAACTTGGCGAGCTCGGGATAGATCGACCGGCGCAACAGGGTCGCCGGCACCACCAACACGCTGGCGAACTGACTGGCGATCTTGAACAGCCCGGCGGCGCTTGGCCCCAGCAGCCAACCAACCCCCAGGGTAACCAGATGGCTCGAGGCGGCATTAAGTGACGTGTAGATATTGGCGCTCCAGACAAATCGCCAGATCCCTGAATGGGGCGCGGTCAAGTCGGCCAGGGACAAATTCATGCCGCGCAGCAAGTCCTGACAGGCGACCTCGCGCCAGCCCAGCACGCTAAGGCTGATGCCATCCACGGCGCCGGCCACGAACCAGACCACGAGAAAGGCTTCGAGTCCGCCGCCCATGGCCCAGGCGATGGCGGCGCCGGTCAGGCTGGCGGCCGGTGAAAACGTGGTCTGTATGGCGATCAGCTTGAAGCGGTCGAATAACCGCAAGATACCGGTCGGCGTCGCCTTGGCGGTGAACAGGATCAACGCGCTGTAGATCACGGCGAGGCTCACGATGTCGTCTTCGAGGCCGAACCACGGACCAACCACTGGCGCCAGCACCATTGCGATAGCGACACCGACAACCGCGCTGACAAGATCGAGCAGGACGGTGAATTTTATCAGACCCTGGACCTCGGCCGGGGCGCCTCGCTCCAGGGCCGCCGCGCCGTAGCGGATGACCGCCTGCCACGACTGGAACTTGGTCAGCCCGCCGATCAGCTTGGCATAGGTGTGGATCAGCACCAGGGTGCCGAACAGCTCGGGCCCGAGGCCGCGCGCGGTCACCGCCAGGCTGGCCAGGACCAACAGAGCGCTCACCGCCTTGCCGCCCAGCAAGGTGCCGGCATTGCGGAAGATGCGCCGCATCACGCCGTCATCGAACCAGCGGCGCACCGTCGAAACAGCGCCGGAGGCGGGCGGGCTTTGTTGGATCATGGGTCAACCACCTAATTGGCCGGCCCTGTTTACTCTAACCAGCCCGCCACATACAAGCCGGGCGCTCTTGCGCCAACGCCGGCCAAAAAGGTATTGTCGCGCCGCCACATATGGAGACTAGGGTGTTGATCGGTAGCGGGCTGTGGGACGGCCGTAAACATTATCTCGACAAAACGACCCTGGGCGACCTGGTCCGGGCCTACGCTGCCTATCCGACGATCCAGGCCTATGTGGTGCTGGCGCTGATCGCGGCCGGGGCGGTGATCGCCCAATGGCCGGCGCCTGTTGGCGGTGTCGCCGCCGCCGTGGTGGCAACCATCGCGGTCTATCCCCTGATTTGGTATCTGCTGCACCGTTACGTGCTGCACGGGCGTTATCTCTATAAGTGGGTGGGGACGGCGGCCATGTGGAAGCGTATTCACTACCACCACCACCAGGACCCCAACGATCTCGGCGTGCTGTTTGGCGCGCTCTATACCACCCTGCCGACCATCACCTTGGTGACGCTTCCCGTGGGCTGGCTGTTGGCCGGGCCGGCAGGCAGCGCCGCGGCCTTCGGCACCGGCATGGTGGTGACCTGCTTCTATGAGTTTTGCCACTGTATCCAGCATCTCGCCTATGCCCCCAAGTGGGGCTTTGTGCGGCGTATCAAGAAGTTCCATCTGCTGCACCATTTCCACAGTGAAAAGGGCAACTACGGCATCACCAATTACACCATCGACCGGCTGCTGGGCACGTTTTACGGCGATACTGCCGCCATGGCCCGGAGCGATACCGTGTCCAACCTGGGCTATGCCGGGTCTGAGCGCGAGCGCTACCCCTGGGTCAAGAACCTGAGCACCGGGGGTGTCGTTGCCGGAGACATCGTTGACAAGAACTGAGGGCGGCGCGATCCGCGTCGAGGCAGTGGCCGGCCAGGGCGCCATGGATCGCTTCATTTGCGTGCCCTTCGGTCTCTATGACGACGACACCAACTGGGTGCCGCCCCTGATCATGGAGCGCCGTAATCATCTAAACCCACGCAAGAATCCGTGGTTCGACCATGGCGAGGCGCGCTATTGGCTGGCCTTGCGGGGCGATCGCCCTGTGGGGCGCATCAGCGCCCAGATCGACCGCACCCATCTCGAACGCTATGACGATGGCACCGGCCAATTCGGCTTTCTCGAGGGCGAGGACGACGGCGCTGTGTTTCATGCCCTGTTCGGCGCCGCCGAAGGCTGGCTTCGGAAACGCGGCATGACCCGCATCCGCGGCCCCTTCAGTCTGTCGATCAACGACGAATCCGGGCTGCTGGTCGATGGTTTCCATACGCCGCCGTCCATGATGATGGGCCATGCCCCGCCTTATTACAGCCAGCGGGTCGAGGCCGAGGGTTATGACAAGGCCATGGACCTTCTGGCCTATGTCTATGACTCCCATCAGGTCATGCCGGGCGGCCCCCGGGGGTTGATCGAGCGGCTCGGCCAGTCGGGCACGGTGACCCTTCGGCCCCTGGACAAGCGGCGCTATAGCCACGACCTCGGGATCATTCTCGACATCTTCAACGACGCCTGGTCGAGCAACTGGGGGTTCGTGCCGTTCACCGCCGCCGAGGTCGACCATCTGGCCACGGCGCTCAAGCCGCTGATCCGGCCCGGTCTGGTGTGCATCGCCGAGGTCGATGGCGAGCCGGCGGCCATGGCCGTGAGCCTGCCCAACCTCAACGAGGCCATCGCCGACCTCGGCGGCGCCCTGCTGCCGTTCGGCTGGGCCAAGCTGTTGTGGCGCCTCAAGGTCGGCCCCCTGGAAACCGTTCGGGTACCGCTCATGGGAGTACGCCGGCGGTTTCACGGCACCTGGCAGGGCGCCGCCCTGGCCTTCGCGGTCATTGACTCGATCCACGGCCGACTCATGGCCGAGGGCTTCAAGCGCGCCGAAATGTCCTGGGTGCTGGAGACCAACCGACCCATGCGGCGGCTCATCGAGGCGGTTGGCGCGCGGCCCTACAAGACCTACCGGGTTTATGAAAAGGCGCTGACATGAACCCACGTCGGCAGTTCACGGTACTGGTCATGGCGGCGAGCCGGGGGCCCGGCGACCCGGTAGCCGAGAGCCATGGTCTGAGCCACAAATGCCTGGTACCCGTAGCCGGCGAGACCATGCTGGGACGGGTGCTCGGGACCCTTGACCAGAGCCCTCATGTCGGCCGCGTGGCCGTCAGCATTGAGAGCCCCGACGTTATCAACCGCTACATTGACCTGGCCGCACGCGACATCACCGTAGTGCCCAGCGCGGCCTCGCCCTGCGCTAGCGTGCTGGCGGCGCTCGACGATCTCGACGACCCCTGGCCGGTGCTGGTGACCACCGCCGATCACCCGTTGTTGAGCCCGGCCATGGTCGATCATTTATGTGACGAGGCGCTGGTCTCGGGGGCGGACGTCGCGGTCGCCCTGGCCTCGGCCTCGCGGATTCTGGCCGACTATCCCGACGCCAAGCGGACCTTTCTGCCGTTCCGCGGTGAGCGCTACTCGGGCTGCAATCTGTTTGCCCTGATGACCCCCCGGGCGGCGCGGGCGGTTGATTTCTGGCGCGGTCTGGAAGCTCACCGAAAACACCCCTGGCAGTTGTTCCGGGCCTTCGGCGCCGCGGCTGTCATCCGCTTCGTGGCCGGCGGAATGACATTGACCGCGGCCTTGGCAGCAGCATCCCGGCGGCTCGGCATGACCGCCGCCGCCGTCACCATGCCCTTCGCCGAAGCCGCCATCGATGTCGACAAGCCCGCCGATCTGGCATTGGTCGAGAAGATTCTTCGGCGCCGCAAGTAAAGGCCGGTCAAAACAAGGAATAGACTTTCAAATATTGCAATCTGCAATGTTTCGTGCGCGAGAGACCGCTCTGTATTTCTTTGTCCAGATGGCCGTATCCCTCACTTGTAGTCCATTTCGGCTAAAACACAGCTACAATAATAATTTGCTAACTTATTTTGGTTGTGCAAAAGGCCGTCGTGTGCGATTTCTTAACTTAACCATAGCGAATCGGGACGAGTGGGGTTGACGGGGGTCGTTACTTTCCACGCCAAAAACGAACGCGGGCCAAAGAATTCAGACTGTCGGAACGAACATTCGGCGGGATGTCATGGCAAAAATTTGTTCAGTGAGTGTGTGGCAAAGCAGGGGTTAATACGAAATGGTTCTTGTAAAACTATGCGCGAATGCTTTATCTCCGCGCTGCGGTAACGGATTCAACCCGACCCGCCCTTCCAAAATTTCCCTGATCTGTTCGTAAAGTTTGCCACGCATGTTTGACGCCACACCGACGATCAATGCCGACCTACCCTTGAAACGAGCGACCTTCGAGACCCTGACCGAGGGCCTCGACTACGCCGCCAGGGGCGAGACGGGCTGTAATTTCTATACGTCCAGCGGAGAGATCGGCGAGCGTCTGGTCTACGGCGAATTGCGCGACCAGGCCATGGCCATGGCGCGCCGCTTTGTCCGCGCCGGATTAGCCCGTGGTGAGCGGGTCGCAATTGTCGCCGAGACCAACCCGGATTTCCTGATCTTCTTTTTCGCCTGCCAGTACGCCGGTCTGGTGCCCGTGCCGCTGCCGTTGCCCATGAACCTGGGCGGTCACGACCCGTACGTCCAGCGCATTGAGCGTATGATCCAGAATGCCGGCGCCGTGGCGGCGGTGGCGCCGGCCACGGTCATCAGCTTCCTCGACGAGGCCATCGCCGATCTCGACATCGCCATGACCGGCACGCCGGAAGATTTCCTCGCCCTGCCTGAGGACGGCGCCGAGCTGCGGCCGTTCACCAAGGACGATCCCTGCTACATCCAGTATTCATCGGGCAGCACGCGCTTCCCGCGCGGCGTCGCGGTGTCACAGCATGGCGCCCTGAGCAACATGCGCGCCATCACCCAACACGGGTTGACCGTGGAAGCGGGCGACCGTTGCGTCTCCTGGCTGCCGCTCTATCACGACATGGGTCTGGTCGGCTTCGCCCTGTCGCCGATCCTCAGCCAGCTTTCTATCGACTACATCGCCACCTCCGACTTTGTGCGCCGGCCCCTGTTGTGGCCCAAGGTCATCACCGCCAACGCCGGCACCCTGTCGTTCGGCCCGACCCTGGGCTACGACCTGTGTTCGCGCCGGGCGCTTAACGGCTCGGCCGACTCAATTGACTTGTCGTCCTGGCGGGTGGCCGGCATCGGCGGCGACATGATCCGCCCCGATGTTCTTGAGCGTTTCCACGATACATTCTCCGTGTGTGGGTTCCGCGGCGCCTCTTTCGTCGCCAGCTACGGTCTTGCGGAGTCGACCCTGGCGGTCAGCTTCGCACCGCTCGACAGCGGCATCAAGATCGACCGTATCGACCGGACCCACTATTCGACGACCCACCGCGCGGTCCCGGTGAGCGACGACGATGGCAACAACAATGCCCGGTCATTCGTGGTCTGCGGTAGTTCCCTGCCCGACCACGAGATTGAAATTCGCGATGGTTCCGGCGCCCGGCTCCTGGATCGCCAGATCGGCCGGGTCGTCATCACAGGCCCCAGCGTCATGTCCGGCTACTTCCGCGATGCGGAAATGACCGCTGGGGTGTTTGAAGATGACGGCTGGCTCGACACCGGCGACATGGGTTACATGGTCGATGGCGGACTGGTTATTACCGGACGCACCAAAGACCTCATCATTTGCAACGGCCGCAATATCTGGCCCCAGGACATCGAATGGGCCGTCGAACAGCTGGCCAGTGTACGGACCGGCGACGTCGCCGCGTTCTCGGTGACCGACGAAGATGGCGTCGAACAGGTGGTGGTGGTCATGGCCAGCCGCCTGACCGATAACAAATCACGCCTCGCCATCGTGCGCCAGATCGAGTCCACCGTGCGCGCCACCGCCGGCGTCGGTTGCGACGTTGTTCTGGCGCCGCCGCGCAGCCTGCCCCACACCTCGTCGGGCAAGCTTAGTCGCTCGTCGGTCAAGGAAACCTATCTGGCCGGCAACTGCCCGGACCAGGCCGTTGCCCATGCCGCCGAGCAGGCCCGGGCGCGGGCCTCGGTGGTCCGCCTCGCCGCGGCCGACTGATACCACTAAAACCACATTCACCTGGGTCGCCTGGTCGTCCAGGCGTATTTCCGTGACGCCCGGCACCGTCGCCATAACCGGGGCCAGCGGCTTTGTCGGTGGTCATGTCGCACAAAGGCTGGTGGCCGACGGCTGGCAGGTGCGCGCCTTGGTGCGTCGCCCCGATGCCAACCTGCCCGGCCGCGTCATCGCGGTGCCTGGCGATCTGTCGGATTCCGCCAGTCTGACCGCCCTGGTCGCCGGCGCCGACGCGGTCATCCATTGCGCCGGTATTGTCGGCAAGGTCAGTCGCGCCGGCTTCCAGTCGATTAACGTGGACGGCACCGCCCGCCTCGCCGCCGCCGCGAACGCTGACAGGCCGCCCCGGTTCATCCTGATATCGTCCCTCGCCGCCCGCGAACCCGGCCTGTCGGCCTACGCCGCAAGCAAGCGCGACAGCGAGCAGGCGGTGATAAGCCACGGCGATGGTCTCGACTGGACGATCCTGCGTCCGGCGGCGGTCTACGGGCCCGGCGACCGGGCGACCCTGGCCATCTTCCGGCAGTGGCGCGCCGGGTTCATGGTCGTACCATCGAATGGCGAACAACGGGTCTCACTAATCCACGCCGGCGACCTGGCGGCCGGGGTTGCGGCCCTGTTGGCGAGCGGGCGCAGCAGCGGCGAGACCTTCGAGATCGGCGACCGCCACCCGGACGGCTATGGCTGGGACCACATGGCCAAGGCCGGTGGCCTGGCGCTGGGCCGCGCGGTTTCCCGCATCGCCGTGCCCCGCGCGATCCTCATGGCTGTCGCCACGGTCAACCTCGCAGCCCATGGGTTGATTGGCCGAACACCCGTGGTGACGCCAGGCAAAATCCGTGAGTTGTGCCACCCAGACTGGGTTTGTGATGACGGCCCCATGGCCGCGGCCAGCGGCTGGTCACCAACAATGTCCATTAATGATGGTTTCAAGGACACCGTCGCGTGGTATAGGAACCACGGATGGCTTTAGACGGCGGTCGATCAGGCGTATGATCAGCCGGCATAAACAAAGGCGACGACCAGTTAACGTGATGAGCAGTACACCCGCAGACCACGCCGCGAGCGGCGGCGATAACGTGATGGGGGATATTTTCGACCTCCTCACGCCGTTCAATACCCAGGCCATCGAATTGACCGCGGCAACCGACATCAACGCCGACCTCGATGTCGACTCAGTGATTATTCTCGACTTCCTCATGACCCTTGAGGACAAGTACTACATCTCCATCCCGATCAACCTGGTGTCCGATGTACGCACAGTCGGCGAACTCGCGGCCACGGTGGAACAGGCTATAAGTGATCGCGCCAACGGTGGGTCCGCCAGTGGATCTGTTTGACAAGTTTGCCGCCCTGGCCAGCGCCCGCGACAGCCTGCTGGAGGTAGGCGCCAATCCCTTCGACGTGCGTATGGAGCAAGTACGCTCGGCCACGGAAGCCGTCATCGGGGGCCGCGACGTTATCCTGTTCGGGACCAACAACTACCTCGGCCTGACCTTCGATCCCGACTGCATCGAAGCGGCCCGGGCGGCGGCCACGGCGGAAGGTACCGGCACCACCGGCTCGCGTATCGCCAACGGCAATTACGCCGCCCACCAAGACCTCGAGGCGGCCATCGCCGGCTTCCTCAAATGCCGGTCGGCCATGGTGTTCAGCACCGGCTACCAGGCCAACCTGGGAACCATCGCCGGCCTCGCCGGGCCCGACGATATTCTGCTCATCGACGCCGACAGCCACGCCAGCATTTACGACGGCTGCCGCCTGAGCGGCGCCACCATCGTACGCTTTCGCCACAACGATCCGACCGATCTGGACAAACGCCTGGGCCGTCTCGAGAGCGGCGGCAACGTGCTGGTGGTGGTCGAAGGCCTCTACAGCATGCTCGGCGATTGCGCGCCCCTGGCCGAATTTGCCGAGGTCAAGACCCGCCACGGCGCCTACCTGATGGTCGACGAGGCCCATTCACTGGGTGTCTATGGCGAGAACGGACGAGGCAACGCGGAAGACGAGGGCGTCGAGGACGCAGTCGATTTCGTGGTCGGCACCTTCAGCAAGAGCCTGGGCGCCATCGGCGGGTTCGCCGCCTCCAATCACCCCGAGTTCGAGCTGTTGCGCCTGGCCAGCCGGCCCTACATGTTCACCGCCTCACCGTCGCCGTCGAACGTGGCCTCGGTCAAGGCGGCACTGGACCTGATTAAGGCCAGCGATGTCCACCGCAAAACCCTGTGGCGCAACGTCCGGGCGCTTCATGAGGGCATCAGCGAACTCGGCTTTAATATCTGCGCCGGTTTGGGGCCGATCATCGCCATCCGTTTCGACGACACCGAGCAAGCCTTCGGCGCCTGGCGCAGGCTTCTCGACGGCGGCGTCTATACTAATCTAGCGATCCCGCCGGGCACGCCCAACGGTATCTCCATGCTTCGCTGCAGCGTATCGGCGGCCCACACTGAAGCCCAGGTCGAGGCCATCATCGGCGCCTTCCGCCGGCTTGCCGGCAACCTTGGACCCGAAACAACAGAAACCGCCGAGGCGACCAGCGCCCCGGCGTAAACATCGATTCCGTCGTCCGTCGTTTTCTAGACTTTTTCTTCCGCCACCGCTGTCGCTGACCACATGCCGAGGGCGCGCTGGAACATTTTCGTGGCCTCGTCGTCGCGGCCCAGATCCATATAGAGGGTCGCCAGATTAGCCAGGCAGACGGCGATATCGAGGGGATCGGCGTCATCGGCCTGCTGGGCCATGGCCAGGGCGGCCACATACAGCGGCTCGGCTTCGGCGAGCTTGCCGGCGTCATAATAATAGGCGCCCAGCATGATAATAGGCGCCCAGCATGTTGAGGCTGGCGGCGAGACGGGGATCTTTGACACCGAACAACTTGGCTTCCTGGACCGCGTCGATGAGCTGCTGTTCTTCGTCGCCGGCGTAACCGGCTTCCGGGGCGATTTCCCCGAGCGCCGTCGCGTTATTGATCACGGCGCCGTGGTGATCGGCGCCATCGGCCTGGACAGTACCAGGCAACAGGGCGAGGCAGAAAACAGCAGCGAAAAGCCAGTTGGTCATCTTGACGGTCATACAGGAAGTCCTTTCCAGGGGGCGGGCCGCAGCGGCCTCGTGTTCGATAACCGGAAACAAGCGAAATCGCGCCATGTTCGCTCCTCAATCCACCAATTGCGTTGACCGGGGCGCTGTTCTGAGGACTGACGGAAAGCCAAAAACACTCTCCTTATTACAGGCAACCCATTGATTTTATGCGGCAATACTCAAATTCGGACAAGCGATTCCAATATCGCTCGTAGTTAACAGATTTCTCGCGTTAACCCTTTGAATTAATGAATAAAATCGAAGTTTTCCTAAACATCGATCTATCACAGGGCTGGCAACCACGCCTGAAACGGATAAAAATGGCGCCATCAATCGGGGGAATCAGACGATGACGGCCATGAATTTTGTCCAACAGGCGCTCCTTGCCGGCATCGCCGCCACCGTGGCCCTCGACCTTTGGCAATTGCTGGTCCAGCAGGTCTTCCGGGTTCCGGCGACCAACTGGGCCATGGTCGGGCGCTGGTTTTCCCATCTCCCCCGGCGCACGGTCCGCCATCAGGCCATCGGCGAGGCTGAACCCGTCCAGTTCGAAACCGCTACCGGATGGATTGCCCACTACCTGGTCGGGCTGGGTTACGCGGTGGTCTATCTGATCCTGGTCGGACCTCTTCTGGGAACCGGCCCAAGCCTGGCGACCGCCTTCGGCTTCGGTGTGATCTCCGTGGTGATGCCCTGGTTCTTCATGCAGCCCTGCGTGGGGTTGGGCGTCATGGCGCGCAAGGCGCCGAAACCAGGCGTGGTGCGCGCCCACAGCTTTTCCAGCCACGTAGCGTTTGGCGTCGGCCTATACGTGCCCGCGTTGATCTGCATTCTCGATTCCCTGACCGGCGAGGCCCCGGGGACCGAGACCATTCGCTATGGCCAGCGGGTCGACGTCTTGTCCCTGCCCGCCGCCGATATTATGACCAGCGCGGAAGGGTTGGCCTGGGTCGGGCCGCGCGGCTTCGGCTATGATTTGGACTTCATCACCCTGCATCCGGAGTCGTCATGACCAACCTGCGCGAGATCACCTGGGACGACCTCGAAGCCATGGCGTTGGGCTGCGGCGTACTGGGCACCGGCGGCGGCGGTGATTCCTACATCACCTTGTTGGGCTGCCGTAAGCTCTATAAGCAGGGCCACCGCTTCCACCTGATTCACCCGGATGACCTGGCCGACGACGACATGGTCGCCGAGCTCGGCATCATGGGCGCCCCCCTGGTCGGTGAGGAACGGTTGACCGACCCGGCCCAATGCGCCCGTCCGGCCCGCGCCATGGAACAATACATGGGCAAGCCCTTCGCCGCGGTCATGTCGGCGGAAATGGGCGGCGCCAACGGCGTCATGCCCCTGCTGGTGGCCGCCGCCATGGACCTACCCATGGTCGACGCCGACCCGCGCGGCCGCGCCTTCCCTGAAATGCAGATGAGCGGCTTTCCCATCCAGGGTTTCCCACTCTACCCGGTGACTCTTTCCGACATTCGCGCCAACGACGTGGTGATCACGGAATCCGCCAGCCCGACCTGGAGCGAACGCATCCTGCGCCGTATCTGCACCGAGATGGGCTCGGAGGCGGCGCTGTGCCGGCCACCGCGCAGCGGCAAGACCATCAAGGAAAAGGCGATCATCGGCACGGCCAGCCAGGCCATCCGCATCGGCCAGGCGATCATGAAAGCCCGCGCCGACCATGGCGACCCGGTCCAGGCGGTGCTCGACTGCGAAAACGGCATCGAAGTGTTTCGCGGCAAGATCGTCGATGTCATGCGGCGCACCACGGAAGGCTTTCTCCGGGGCAAGGTCTATATCGAGGGTACCGACAACGACGCCGGACGCGCCTGCCACATCGATTTCCAGAACGAATATATCGTCGCCTGGATCGATGACGTATTGACGGTCACGGTGCCGGAACTGATTTGCGTGCTCGACACGGAATCCGGCGAGGCCATCGGCACCGAACAGATCCGCTATGGCCAGCGCATCGCCGTGCTTTCTCTGCCGGCGGACAAGATTCTTACGTCCGAGCGCGGCCTGCAAGTGGTCGGCCCCCGGGCCTTCGGTTACGACAGCGACTTCCTGTCGCTCCACGAAAGGACTTCTAAATGAAACGTATCGGCATCGACGTGGGCGGCACCAACACGGACGCCGTATTGGTCGAGGACGACGCCGTCAAGGGTTCGATCAAAACCCCGACTACGGCCGACGTGACCGGCGGCATTACCAAGGCCCTGGAACACATTCTGGGTGACACCGGGGCCGACCCGACGTCCATCGACTCGGTCATGGTCGGGACCACCCATTTCACCAACGCGGTGGCACAACGCAAAGGCCTGACCCGGGTCGCGGCGGTGCGTATCTGCCTGCCGGCCAGCGCCTCCCTGGAGTCGTTCATCGACTGGCCCGACGACCTGCGCGACGTGGTCAACGGCGCCATCCACATGCTCGAGGGCGGCCACGAGGTCGACGGCCGGCCCATCGTGCCGTTCGACGAGGACGGCATGCGCCAGGCGGCCCGGGACATCGCCGCAGAGGGCATTACCTCGGCCGGCATCACCTCGGTGTTCTCGCCCCTGACCTCCGAGTTCGAAGAACGCGCCGCCGAAATCATGGCCGAGGAATGCCCCCAGGTGGCGGTTACCCTGTCCCATACCCTGGGGCGCATCGGCCTGCTGGAGCGTGAGAACGCGACCCTGCTCAACGCCTGCCTGCGCGACCTCGCCCGCACTACCGTCAACGCCTTTACCGAAGCCATCGCCGCCAGCGGCCTTAAGGCCCAGCTCTACATCACCCAGAACGACGGCACGGTGATGCTGGCCGACGTGGCCAAGGCCTACCCGGTGTTCAGCTTCGCCTCGGGGCCGACCAACAGCATGCGCGGCGCCGCCTATCTGAGCCAGCGAGCCGACGCCATCGTGGTCGATGTCGGCGGCACCACCACGGACATCGGCATGCTGCGCGCCGGCTTCCCGCGCGCGGCCAACAACGTGGTCGAGGTCGGCGGCGTGCGCACCCTGTTCCGCATGCCCGACCTAGTGTCGATTGCCCTGGGCGGCGGCACCCTGGTCGAGAAGGAGCCCCTGAAGGTAGGGCCCGAGAGCACCGGCTACGAACTCATGCAACGGGGTCTGCTGTTCGGCGGGAGGGAATTGACCTGCACCGACCTGGGCGTGGCCCGCGGCCTCCTCGACCTCGGCAACCGCGGCGCGGTGAGCAGCCTGCCCCCCAACCTACTCGACAACGCCTTCGCCCACATCCACGCGATGGTCGAAGATTCCGTCGACCGCATGAAGACCGAGGCCGGCGACGTGACCGTCATCGCCGTCGGCGGCGCCGCCTTCCTGGTGCCACCAGAGATAGCAGGCGTCGGCGAGGTTGTCCACGTGCCTCACGGCGACGTCGCCAACGCAGTCGGCGCCGCCATCGCCCAAGTTTCCGGCGAGGTCGACCAGATTTTCCAGGACCTCAGCCGCGACGACGCCATCGCCGAGGCCCGGGCCATCGCCGAGCGCCGGGCGATCAACGCCGGCGCCGGCGCCGCCAGCCTGGAACTGGTCGAGGTCGAGGACCTGCCGCTCGCCTACCTGCCGGGTAACTCGCTCAGGGTCCGGGTCCGGGTGGTCGGCGACATCGCCTAAACAGATCTGGGCGACGTCAATACAGGTTATATAAAATGTCTAAGAAACGGCTCCTACTCGTGTCAAGCTCCCATTCTATGTACCACTTTCTGATAGAGTCTCGGGCATCGGTGGACGCATATTCAAAGCCTGATGGGGGCGAATGTGATTGTACTGTTTCAGCCAGGTTTCGATGACAACTTGAGCCTGTCTGATTGATGTGAACCACTCTGCATTGAGACTTTCCTGTACAGGGTGCCACGCACTTTCAGGCGGCTTTTTCACCAGCCTCAGCTAAAAGCAGATATTCGAAGTGGCAGAACTTATTAGTGTTGTTTGCCGATCCACGATGATGAATTGGACCCGGTGCGAAGTTGGTTTAAACGCGCCGGGCCGGCTATCAGCCGCCGTAACGGGCTGCGTAGGCCGTGCGGGCATTCTCGAACACGACCTTTGGCGCCCGCACGATACCGGCCCCGATCTGGCCGCCGTCGCGCCCGGCGATACCAATATCCATGACCGGCACGATGCCGGTATCGGTCACCTTGAAGACGTCGATGGCGGTGGGCGTGCCCCGGTAGCTGAGATAGGGAATATGGAAGTCCGAGTTTTCACCCATGGTGATGTCGTAGAGTTCAACGTTGCGCCGGACCATGGCCTCGGCCGATCCGCCCTGATATTTCTGTAAAGGGAACGCGGCAGCCTGGGCGAAGCCACCGAGACCGACGGTCTCAGCGATGGTGCTCTCTCCGCCCATCCAGGTGATCTCGTCCTCGCCGTGGCCCTCGAACAGCTTGGCCTCGACATCGGCGTGAGGTCCCAGTACCCAGCCGTTGCCGAGGCCCGAAACCCGGATCGCGAAATTGTTGCAGTTAAACGCCATGGCCGTAACGACGCTGGAACCTTCGATGCCGTGGGCCGCGTCGGCGATAGACTTGGCGGCGGCCATGGACAGGCGCAGGAAGAAATAGTTGTCTTCGGTGAGTGCCTGGACCGTCGCTGCCACGCCGCCGGCGTCGGTCGCCACGTCTTCCAGCATGTGGGGGAAAAGCTCGCGTGTGAACAGCAACGAGGCCGCCGTATTGCGGCTGTGCAACTCGTCGCCCATGTGCAGCGCGTGGACCATGATGGGCTTCAACGGAATGCCGCCCGAGCGCCGCACCGCCCGGGCGACCACCGGAGCGATGGTGTTCTCCACATAAAACAAGCGATCGCGCACGCCATCGTCGTAGACCCCGTAATTGAGCCGGCGCGGGTTGGTGCCCTCGTACATGTTGCAGAAGCCGGTGTTGCCGAAGGCCATGTTCTCGACCACGAACACGTTCATAGACGCGGAATAGACGCCGGCCAACGAACCGATGCAGCCATGATCGTGACACCCGTCGACACTGATTTCGCCGGCGTCGAGCCTGGCGATGGCGTCCTCGCGGGTCTCGGCTAGGCCTTCGAACAGGGCGGTGCCGATGATGGCGTCGCGCTGACCGCCCACGTAGTCGGTCCACGGCATGGGGGCACCCGAAGTCAGGATGGTTGTCGCCGTCATGCCGGGCACCACTTCGATGGCGGGCCGTATATCCACGAGTACCGGATCCGAGCCGGTCATGCGCATGAACGCCAACTGGTTGGCTTCTTCCCTGGTTCGACTATTGTCAGCCACGGCTCGCCTCCCTATAATTTCAATTAACCAGTCAATTAATGACGACTAGTATTGCGTACGCGCCGGTCCCGAGGCAAGCCTTTCCGATGGAGGCGACCGGATCGAGGCTGGCCACCGGAATGGCAGCTTGGCGCATGCGTGGCGTGGACGGGAAGGGAAGGCCCATGGCGAGAACGAAGACTTCGGGAGCCGTGGCCAAGGATTTGTCCACGGCCAAGAAAGCCGGCACGGGAGGGCAAGACCGGCAGCGTGAACTGACCACGGCCTCCCTGGACCTGTTTGCCAAGCACGACTTCGCGTCGGTCACCATCAAGGACATTGCCAGCGCCTCCGGCGTCAATACGGCGCTCATCTACTACTACTTCGAAAGCAAGGAAGACCTGTTTCGCGCCTGTATCGAAGACGCCATCACCCAGGCCCAAGCGAACTACGATACCCTCAAGGACAATCATGCCGGCGGCGATCCAGTGGACCTGATCGAGGACTGGTTCGATACCAACATCGAGATGGTCGCGACGATTCACAAGCTGGTCAAGATCATGATCGACTATGCGGGATCTGAGACCCAGTTTCCGTCCATCGATCGCATGATCAAGCAGTTTTACGACATCGAGGTCGACATCTTGTCCACGAGCATTCGAACCGGCGTGGAAAACGGCCTGTTCCGCGACGTGGATGCCGACCGAGCGGCACTGTTTGTGTCGTCACACCTGGACGGCATCATGGTCGCGTCCATGATCCGGCCCGATTTCGAGGTCAAGCCGGCCATGGCCGATCTGCGCCGGCATATTCGGGAATACCTGGGCTATGACCGCGACAACCACGGGCCCGGAAGCGAAAATCATCATAAGCAAGAAGTTTAATTGACCGATTAATCAATCTGAGGCAGTATCCAGCGGCTTGATTTAGCACACTGGTGGCTATGGATGACTTTGGGCTGACCGGATAACAAGCTAGAGAACCGCTGGTTATCGGCACTAGGGGATCACTAGTGCGCGGGATGGCAAGGTTAAGCGTGAGGAGGATGAGGGGACGTACATGCCGAGAAACAACGACGGTACCAAAGCGAAGGCCAGTAAGAAGCCGAACCTGGGGGAGATCAAGCGCGATCTAATCAGCAAGGGGGTCAAGTACTGTATATCGTCCTATGTGGATGTACACGGTATCCCCAAGGGCAAGAACGTCCCCATAGCCCATTTTGAGCGCATGATGCGCGGCTCGGAGCTGTTCACTGGCGCCGCCTTGGATGGCCTGGGCCAGGGCCCTCAAGACGACGAACTGGCGATCCATCCGGACCCCAACGCGGTCCAGCAATTACCGTGGCGGCCCGAGATCGCCTGGGCGCCGGGCCGACTGATGTACCACGACGAGCCGTGGCCCATGTGCTCGCGCAACGTGCTTGCCCGTCAAGTTGAGCGC
>CAZYDR010000011.1:0-49802 GCA_964645285.1 uncultured Alphaproteobacteria bacterium | reverse complement strand
CTCTGTGCCTCTGTGCCTCTGTGCCTCTGTGCCTCTGTGCCTCTGTGCCTCTGTGGTTCCCTAACCACTGGTCACCATCACGCCTCGTCCTCGACGACCTCGAATTCCAGCAGCAGCGTGCCCTCCTCGACCTGGGCGCCCTCGGCGACGTGGATGCCCTTGATGCGACCGGTCATGGGTGCGTTTAGCGTATGTTCCATCTTCATGGCATCCATGACGATCAGGGCGTCGCCCCTATCGACCTCGGCGCCGGACTCGACCAGCAGGCTGACGACGCGGCCGGGTAGCGGCGCGGCGATCGTTGATCCGCCGTCCTCCTCGACGTCACCGGCCGCCAGCGGATCGTGGAAGCCCAAGCGATAAGTGGTGCCTTCAACCACGATGGTGATGTCGTTGCCGCTGCGCCAGGCCCCGGCGGTGGTGCGCGCGCCGGCCACCCGGGCTTCGAGTTGGCCGCCTTCACCCAAGCTGCCCTGGACCTCGACGTCGCCGTCGGGCAGCTCGAGCAGGTAAAGCCCCTCGGCGCCGGGCGGAAAGTGCACGGTGATGGTAACCTCGCGGTCACCGTCGATCAGGGCGAACTCGTCGTGCCCGGCATCATTGAGGCGCCAGCCGTTGACCCTGTTGAAGGGCGACCAGGGGTCTTGCGAAGCGGCCGCTGCGGCGGCCGCCTCAGCCTCACGGCTGAGCAGCATGTGTAATGCCGCCAACGCCAGAGCGCGGTCCGGCACCGGCTCGGGCGGCGGCACCAAGTCGTCAATGTGGCGGTCGATGAAGCCGGTGTCGAAATCGCCCTCGGCAAAAGCCGGGTGCGCGGCGATACGGCCCAGGAACTCGATATTGGTGATGACACCGGCCAGATGGACGTCGGCGAGCGTGCGTCTGAGGCGGCGCAGCGCCTGGCTGCGATTGCGCTCCCAGACCACCAACTTGGCAATCATGGGATCGTAGTGCGGTGTCACCAGATCGCCCTGGACGACGCCGGCATCGACCCGCACGTGCGGCCCTTCCACCGGCATTTGCAGCCATTCCAGGCGGCCCGGTGAGGGCAGGAAGCGGCGCCTCGGGTTTTCGGCATAAAGCCGCACCTCGATGGCGTGGCCTTCGCTGACGATCTCGTCCTGACTCAGCGGCAGGGGCTCGCCGGCCGCCACCCGAAGCTGCCATTCCACCAGATCGAGGCCGCAGGTCATCTCGGTCACCGGGTGCTCGACCTGCAAACGGGTGTTCATCTCCATGAAATAGAATTCGGCCTGGTCGAGGCCGGCGCCGCTTTCGACGATGAACTCGACGGTGCCGGCATTCTGATAGCCGATGGCCGCGGCGGCGGCCACCGCGGCTTCGCCCATGGCCTGTCGCATATCTTCCGGCAGCCCAGGCGCCGGCGCCTCCTCGACCACTTTCTGATGGCGCCGTTGCAACGAACAATCGCGCTCGAAAAGATGGATGACGTTGCCCTCGGCGTCGCCGAAGACCTGTACCTCGATGTGGCGCGGGCGCGAGACGAAGCGCTCGATCAGCATGCGCTCGTCGCCAAAGGCGCCCTTGGCCTCGCGGCGCGCACCGGCCAGTTCGCGGGCGAAAGCGTCCGCATCCTCGACCAGCCGCATGCCCTTGCCGCCGCCGCCGGCCGAGGCCTTGATCAGCACCGGATAGCCGGTCTCTTCGGCGGCCCGGGCCAACACCTCGTCGTTTTGATCTTCGCCGTGATAGCCCGGTACCACCGGCACGCCTGCCTCGGTCATCAGGGCCTTGGCGGCGTGCTTCTGGCCCATGGCACGGATGGCCGCAGCGGGCGGGCCGATGAAGATCACACCGGCCTCGGCGCAGTCCTCGGCAAAGCCTGCGTTCTCGGACAGGAAGCCGTAACCCGGGTGCAGTGCCTGGGCGCCGGCGTGGCTCGCCACCTCGAGGATACGGCCGGCGTTGAGATAGCTCTCGCTGGCCGCCGGCGGTCCAATCAGGTAGGCCTCGTCGGCCATCTCGACGTGCGGCGCAGCGGCATCGGCTTCGGAAAAAACGGCGACGGTGCGCACACCCAGGCGGCGGGCGCTGCGAATCACGCGGCAGGCAATTTCGCCGCGGTTGGCGATGAGGATCTTATCGAACATGAGGGACCGGATACTACTGGCAGAGGGCTTCTGCTACCACTCCGGCTTGCGCTTGTCGAGGAAGGCGCTGAGACCCTCGATGCCCTCGGCGCTGGCGCGGCGGGTGGCGATGCGCAACGCCGTGTCCTCGATCATGGCGTCATCGACCGGCCGCGCCCGCACCGCCGCCACCAGATCCTTGGCCGCCCGTGCCGCTTTGGGTGCGGCCTCGCGGATCAGGCGCAGCAGACGGTCTCGGGCTGCATGCATCTCGCCGGCGTCGGTGACCACGATATGCACCAGGCCCATACGCAGGGCTGCGTCGGCATCGAACGTCTCGCCGGTAATGAAGTAGCGCCGCGCGTGGCGCGTGCCGATGGCGCTGATGACGTAGGGCGAGATGCTGGCCGGCGTCAGGCCCAGGCGCACCTCGGAGAAGGCGAAGGTGGCGCTCTTGACGGCCACCGCGATGTCGCAGGCGGCGACCAAGCCAACTCCGCCGCCGAAGGCCGGGCCCTGGATCATGGCGATGGTGGGCAGCGGCAGCGTGTTGAGACGGTAAAGCAGGCAGCCCAGATTGCGGGCGTCGGCGAAGTTTTCCTCCTCGCTGAAGCCGGCCGCCCGCTTCATCCACTCGACGTCGGCACCGGCGCTGAACGACTTGCCACGGGCGGTGATGACCACCACCCGTGTCTCGTCGTCGTCGGCCAGTTGGTCGAGTTTTTTCCGCAGATCGGCAATGACCTCGTCGTCGAAGGCATTATGGACGTCGGGCCGGTTGAGGATGATGGTGGCCACGCCTTCGTTGTCCTGCTGCAGCAGCACCTTGCCCACGCTCATGAGGTCATTCTCCCTGGCGCCCGGCCACCCGCTACATCCTGAAAACGCCGAAGTCGGTTTTCTCGACCGGCTGGTTGAGCGCTGCCGATAGCGATAGCGCCAGCACCATGCGGGTGTCGGCCGGGTCGACGATGCCGTCGTCCCAGAGCCGCGCCGAGGCATAGTAGGGATGGCCCTGGCCTTCGTACTGGGCCTTGATGGGCTCCTTGAAGGCCTCTTCCTCGTCCACCGGCCAGTCTTCGCCGTCGGCCTCCATATAGTCGCGCTTGACCTGAGCCAGCACCGCCGCAGCCTGGTCGCCGCCCAGCACCGAGATGCGCGCGTTGGGCCACATCCAGAGGAAGCGCGGGCCGTAGGCCCGGCCACACATGCCGTAGTTGCCGGCGCCGAAGGAGCCGCCGATGATGATGGTGATCTTGGGCACGTTGGCACAAGCCACGGCCGTCACCATCTTGGCGCCGTCCTTGGCGATGCCGCCGGCCTCGTACTTGGCGCCGACCATGAAGCCGGTGATGTTCTGCAGAAAGATCAGCGGGATGCCACGCTTGGCGCATAGCTGAATGAAGTGGGCGCCCTTGAGGGCGGATTCCGAAAACAGGATGCCGTTGTTGGCGACGATGCCCACCTGATAGCCGAACAGCCGGGCGAAGCCAGTCACCAGAGTGGTGCCGTAGAGCTCCTTGAACTCATCGAAGCGGCTGCCATCAACGATGCGGGCGATGATCTCGCGCACATCGAACGGCTTGCGCACGTCGTCGGGTACCAGCCCGGCAATCTCGGCGCCGTCGTAGAGCGGCTCGGCCGGTTCCGCCATATCGATCTCAGGCGTCTTGACCCGGTTGAGGTTGGCCACGGCCCGGCGCGCCAGAGCCAGGGCGTGGGCGTCATCGCGGGCATAGTGGTCGGCGACTCCGGAAACCCGGGTATGGACGTCGGCGCCGCCCAGATCCTCAGCGCTGACTTCCTCGCCGGTCGCCGCCTTCACCAGGGGCGGGCCGCCAAGGAAAATAGTGCCCTGCTCACGGACGATGATAGCCTCGTCGGACATGGCCGGTACATAGGCGCCGCCAGCGGTGCAGGACCCCATGACCACGGCGATCTGGGCGATGCCCTCGGCCGACATCACCGCCTGGTTATGGAAGATGCGGCCGAAGTGGTCGCGGTCGGGAAACACATTGTCCTGCTCGGGCAGATAGGCGCCGCCGGAATCCACCAGGTAGACACAAGGCAGCCGGTTGGTCCGGGCAATTTCCTGGGCCCGCAGCTGCTTCTTGACGGTCAGCGGATAGTAGGTGCCGCCCTTAACCGTGGCGTCGTTGGCGAGGATCACGCATTCGCAGCCCTCGATGCGGCCGATACCGGTAATCAGCCCGGCGGCCGGCACATCTTGGTCAAAAACCCCATGGGCGGCGAGTTGGCTCAACTCAAGAAACGGCGAGCCGGCGTCGACCAAAGTGCGGATGCGCTCGCGGGGTAGCATCTTGCCGCGCCCGAGATGGCGCTCGCGGGCCTTCTCGCCACCGCCCGCCGATACCGTCTCGACGGTCTGGCGCAGGTCGGCGACCAAGGCCGCCATGGCCCCCGCGTTGGCCGCGAATTCGGGCGCCTTGGTATCGATCGCGCTCTTGAGGATAGTCATGGCCTAGGCATAAACCTGATCGGCGCCCTTGGCGACGCGCTCGCCGGAACGGACTTCATCGACAATCTCGGCCAGGGACGCCAGATAGGCGTCAACGAAGCGATCATCCTCGACCGGCTCCATGAGGTGATGGATGGCCGGCGGGTCCTTGACCACGCTGGGCTGGGTGTAGCGCCCCAGCAGGAAGGCGTTGAAGTTAATATTCGCCGCCTCCTTGGCCGCGAGATGGACATTGCCGCCGGGATTCGGCCAGGTCACGCCGCCCATGATTTCCTGATCGACGCCATCGTCGGCGGCTCGCGCCTCCCATAGCTCGCGCTCAAGAACCTTCCAGACAATCCCGCGCTCGGGAAATTCCCGGTTGCTCATGGCTCCGCCCCTCTCCATCATCACCACACCAAGCCACCACGATAGCGCAATTGGCGACGATTGGCATTGATCAAGCGCAATGCTAAATTCTCGTCACGTCACCGTAAGACAGCAAAATAGCACCCATGGCCCACCCGACCCGCGCCCAACTCGATGCCGCCGCCGAAGTGGTTCACAAATATGTCACGCCGACGGCGCAGATATGCTGGCCGCTGCTGTGCGAGCGTGCCGGCTGCGAGGTCTGGGTCAAACACGAGAACCACACGCCTATCGGCTCCTTCAAGGTGCGCGGCGGCCTGGTTTATATGGAGCACCTCAAGCGCGCCGGCCAGGCCGAAGCCGGGGTTATCGCGGCGACACGAGGCAACCACGGCCAGAGCGTCGCTTTCGCCGCCCGCGCCTACGGGGTGCCGTCCACGGTCGTGGTGCCCCACGGCAACAGCGTCGAGAAAAACCGGGCCATGGTCGCCCTGGGCGCTGAGCTGGTCGAGCATGGTCACGATTTCAACGCGGCCCTCGACTACGCGATTGGTCTGGCCGACGAGCGCGGCCTGTACATGTTTCCCTCCTTTGACGACCTGCTGGTTCACGGCGTCGCCTCCTACACCACGGAACTGCTGACCAAGGCGCCGGGGCTTCACACGTTGTATGTGCCCCTGGGCATGGGCTCGGGCATCTGCGGCGCCATCGCGGCGCGGGATTCCCTGCGCAAGGCGACCCGCATTGTCGGCGTCATATCCGACGAGGCGCCGACCTACGCCCTGTCGTTCGATGCCAAGCAGCCCATATCGACTGACACTGCCGACACCCTGGCCGACGGTCTTGCGGTGCGCATCCCCAACAAGGATGCCCTGATGACCATCCTGGAGGGCGCCGAGCGGATCGTCTCGGTCAGCGAAGAACAAATCCTCGCCGCCATGAGCCACTACTTCTCCGACACCCACAACATCGCCGAAGGCGCTGGCGCCGCCCCCCTGGCGGCCCTGCTCAAGGACGGCGAAGTTCCGCATGACTGGCGGGTCGGCCTGGTGCTGTCCGGCGGCAACCTGGACCGGGCGCTATATTTGCGGGCGCTGGGCGCGTAATTGACACCTAAGGAGAGCTGAGCCATGGACTTGCCGGCTGAAGGCGGATGCCTGTGTGGGACGCTGCGTTATCGCGTATTGGAAGAACTGACGAACGCGGCCTACTGTCATTGCCGCATGTGCCAGCAGCGCAGCGGGGCGCCCATGGTGACGACGCTTGATGTGCCGGTGAGTGGGTTTGCCTTCACCAAGGGCGAGCCGGCGGCTTATCAATCGTCGCCTACGGCACACCGGGTTTTCTGCCGTGACTGCGGCACGGAGATTTATTTTTGCCCGATTGACGATCCCACCGGCCGCTCGCTCAATCTCGGCACCCTTGATGATCCCGAGGCGGTGCAGCCGCGTATGCACATCTGGACCGATAGCCAGCTAAGCTGGCTCAACATCAACGACGATCTGCCCCGGCACGGCAAGTACCCTTCCCAAGGCGAGGACTGACTCTATGGCCAAAGATTTGTTTTCCCTAGAGGGGCGCGTCGCCCTGGTTACCGGTGGCAACGGCGGCATCGGTCTCGGCATCGCCCGCGGGTTTCGTGATGCGGGCGCCACCCTCGCTCTGGCCGGCCGCAACCCGGACAAGAACGCCGCCGTGGCCGAGGAGTTCGGCGACGGTCACGGGGTATATGATCTGGACGTGCGTGACGAGACGGCGGTGGAAGCCACCGTGGCCCAGGTGGTCGAGCGCTTCGGTCGGCTCGACATCCTGATCAACAACGCCGGCCAGTTCATCGGCGGCTCGGTGCTGGAGATGGAACTGGACGATTGGAATGCGGTCATCGGTACTCACCTCACCGGGTCCATGCTGTGCGCCAAGCACGGGGCGCGGGCCATGGTGGCCGCCAGGCGCGGCGGCAAGATCATCAACATCGCATCCATGTACTCGGTGTATGGCGCCATCAAGGGCGCCGACTACGCCTCGGCCAAGACCGGCATTCTCGGCCTCACCCGCTCCCACGCCGCCGAACTGGGCCCTGAGAACATCCAGGTCAATGCCATCCTGCCGGGCTGGATCCTGACCGACATGACCGGCGAGCTGCCAGATTCAAGACGCGGCGACAACATCGTTCGTAAGACGCCGGCGGGACGCTGGGGCGAGAGCGATGATCTAGCCGGAACGGCGGTGTTTCTGGCGTCGGCCGCGTCGGACTTTGTCAGCGGTGTCGCCATCCCGGTGGACGGCGGCTTCTCCATCACCGAGCGGTTTTACCCCGACGACTGAGTGGCGGCCATGCTCGGCCGTCGGCTCATAGCCTGCCACCAGGCGAGCCAGCGGGAGTGATCGGCCAGCAACCGTTCGCCCTCGGGGGTCTGGCGCAACAGGTCGATCATGGGGGCAGCGTGGAGGTCGGCCAGGCTTGGCGTCGGACCGAGAATAACATTGTCTGCCGTCATCAGGTCTTCGATTGCCTGCAGGCAGGTTTTGGCGCGAGGCATAGCGGCGGCCAACTTATCCTCATCGGGCGCGCTCTCGGATCGCTCAACGAATATGTCCCAAACCCAGCAGCGATAGGCGTAGCTGTCGAGGACGCCGGTGATTTGGTTGGCCCTGGCCCGGCCCTAGGCGGTGGCCGGCATCAGGGCCGGACCGTCGAATATCTCATCCACGTAACGCATGATGGCGGCGGCCTCGAAAAGCTTGAAACCGTCGTGCTCGACGGCAGGGATTTTCAGAAAAGGATGGCGCTGCTCATAGCCGGCCGGCGGGCCGTTGTCGGCGAAGATGTCGACCGTCTTGAGGCGATAATCGACCCCCTTCTCCTCAAGGGTCAAGCGAACCGTGCGGACGTAGACGCTGTAATCGGCGCCGTAAACCGTTGGCGTCGGCACTACCAACCGCCGCTTTCGAGCCAGGCATCAACCTGGTCGAGGCGGTCGGCGCCCCAGAATGGTTCGCCATCGACGATGACGAAAGGCGAACCGAAGACGCCCCGGTCTATGGCCGCCTGGGTCTCGGCCTTGAGCCGCTCCTTGACCACCGGATCCTCAAGCGCCGCGGCCAATTCCTCGCCGTCGATGCCCAGAGATTTGGCCACCGCAATCACCGCCTCGGGAGCCGAGATATTCTGGCCCTCGCCAAAGATACGAAAGTAGAGCGCCTGGGCGAGCCGCTTCGCCTGCGCCCGATTCCGGCCTTCAAGCCAATAGAATGCCCGCGCCGCTGCAATGGAGAGAACAGGAAACTCTTCCGGCATCATGAACGGCGCCTTTTGCAGGCGCGCGCTGCGGTCGAAATCAAGCCGTGCATAATCGCCGCGTAGAGGCTGATCGGTGAGCGGCGAGTGACCGGTAACCTTGAACACCACGCCCAGCAAGAAGGGCCGCCACACGGTCTCACGCCCGTGCTTCGCCGCAATATCATCGATCCTAAGGCTGGCGAGATAGCCGTAGGGACTGGAAAATTCAAAATAGAAATCGATCGGCGCCTTGTCCGCCATCGCCGCTACCTCCGCCAGTTAATCCGCGACAGTAACGCTAGCCTAGCCCGCCCTTCGGCGGCGGTCGAGCCACAAGACGGCAATCAGAGCCGCGATAACCGGCGACAACGCCACCCAGTTGAGCACGTCCCAGCCCAGGTAGAAATGTAGACTGCCACTGAGAAACGAACCGACCCCGGCGCAACCGAAGACAACGAATTCGTTGAACGCCTGGGTCTTCGCCCGCTCGGCGGTGGTGTAGGCCTCGGTCAGCAGGGTAGTTGAGCCGATGAACAGGAAATTCCAGCCCAGCCCCAACAGCGTCATGGACAGCCAGAAATGAATCATCTCGACACCCATGAGCGCGGCGCTGATGCCGGTGATGATGGCGATGGCGCCCCACGCCATGACCGTCAGGGTGCCGAAACGGCGGATCAGGTGACCGCTGAAGAACGACGGCGCGAACATGCCAATCACGTGCCATTGAATAACAAAGGCAGCGTCGTTGAAATTATGGGCGCCCTGGATCATGGCCAGAGGTGTCACGGTCATCAACAGGATCATCACCAGATACGCCACCATGCTGCTCAGCACGGCGATCAGGACGACCGGCTGACGCATGATTTCGCCAAGCGGACGGCCGCCGCGAAGTTGCACCGCCGAGGGCTTGGGAATGTTTACCAGGGACGAGACCAGGAAAACCGACATGGCGACAACGCCAATGGCGACGAAGGACCCGAAATAGGCCGTCGGCATGAAGAAGTCGTTCGCCGCTTTGGATAGCTCCGGACCGGCGAACCCACCGACCACGCCGCCGGCCATGATCAGGGCGATGGCCTGGCTGCGGTAATTCTCGCTGGCAACCTCGGCGCCAGCGAAACGGAAATAGTAGTTAAAGCCGTGGTAGCCGCCAATCATCATGACCGCGAAGCAGAGTAGCGCGAAGCTTTGCTGGCTCACGGCCAGAGCGCCGACGGCGGCTCCAATCATGCCGATGACCGCGCCGATCATGAAACCAAGGCGCCTGCCGACGCGCCGCATGATCAATGATGCCGGCACTGTCGCCAAGGCAGTGCCGATCCACATCAGGGCTGCGGGCAAGGTGGCCAAGGACTTGTCTTCGGCCAGTTCGTAGCCGATCAGGGCGATAATGCTGACCAGCACCACGCTGCCGGTTATCGATAATGCCAGACATGCCGACAGCAGGCGCACATTGCGCCGGGCTGCTGCCGCGTCGAGACTCACGGCGTCGGAGCCTTATGCGCCGTTACTTCGATTTCGACCTTGAGGCGGGCGTCGACCAGGGGCGCCACCACGGTGGTGTTGGCCGGGCTGATGTGGCGGATGTAATCGCCCAGCACCGGGGCGACAATCTCGAAATCCTCGCGGTTGTCGAGATAGACCCGGACGCGAACCACATCGTCGAGGGACGAACCGGCCTCGGCCAGGGCCCAGTTAATGTTGCGGAATACCTGATGGGTTTGTTCGGCGACATCGCCCGACACCGTGCCGCTGGCATAGTCCATGCCCGTGCAGCCCGACACATGGACCCAGTCGCCATCGACAACGGCGCGGGCGTAGCCGGCGATCTTCTCGAAGCTGGAGCCGCTGAAGATGCGTCTGCGCCCGGCTCTCATGACAAGCGCCGCACCGCCATGGCGGTGGCCTCGCCACCGCCGATACAAAGCGCCGCGACACCGCGATCGACATCGTTCTTGGCCATGGCCGCCAACAGGGTGACCAGGATGCGCGCGCCCGAGGCGCCCACCGGATGACCCAGGGCGCAGGCGCCGCCATGGACGTTGACCCGCTCATGGCCCAAATCGAGGTCGCGCATGGCCGCCATAGTGACCACGGCGAAGGCCTCGTTGATCTCGAACAGGTCCACGTCACGCGCCGACCAGCCGGTCTTCGCGAACAGCGTTTCCATGGCGCCGATGGGCGCGGTGGTGAACCAGGCCGGCGCCTGGGCATGGCTGGCGTGGCCGACGATCTCGGCCAGCGGCGTCACGCCGCGCCGTTCGGCCTCGGAGCGCCGCATCAGCACCAGAGCCGCGCCGCCGTCGGAGATCGAGCTCGAATTGGCCGCCGTCACCGTGCCGCCCTCGCGAAAGGCCGGGCGCAGGGTGAGAATGCGATCCAAGTCAGCGGACAACGGCTGCTCGTCACGCTCGACCACGTGCTCGCCCTTTCTGGTGGTCACGGTGACCGGCGCCACCTCGCCGGCAAAGCTGCCGTCCTCGATGGCCGTCTTGGCCCGGTTCAGGGATTGGATAGCGAAGGCATCCTGGGCTTCGCGGGTGAACTGATAAGTTTCGGCGGTATCCTCGGCGTAGCTGCCCATAAGGCGACCCTTGTCGTAGGCGTCCTCGAGGCCATCGCAGAACATATGATCGAGCAGCTTGCCGTGGCCCATGCGGTAGCCGTCCCGCGCTCGGTCCAGCAGGTAGGGGGCGTTGGACATGCTTTCCAGGCCGCCGGCCACGGTGACGCACGACGATCCGGCGACCAACCCGTCGTGGGCCTGCATGGCCGCCTTCATGCCGGAGCCGCACATCTTGTTGATGGTGGTGCAGCCGGCGGCCTCGGGAACACCAGCGCCGAAACTGGCCTGGCGGGCCGGCGCCTGACCCATGCCGGCGGGCAACACACAGCCCATGAGCACTTCGTCGACAGCCTCAGCGGCGACACCGGCGTGTTCGAGAGCCGCGGCAATGGCCGTCGCGCCAAGCTTGGGCGCGGCCACGCCCTTGAGCACGCCCTGAAACCCGCCCATGGGCGTGCGGGCAGCGCCGACGATGACGATGGGGTCGGATAGGTGCGAATCGTTCGATGTCATGACTATTCCCTGGAGTCCTGTTGGTCACCGCGAATCAAGCGCACTTCGACGCCGATGTCGAGGTCCGATCACTTGGGATCGCGGGCCTTTTCTTCGATCTGGTTCACCGACATATTTTCGGCAATGGATTCGAAGGTGCTCTGGTTCTTGGCGCTGATAACGTTGCTGATGGCGAGAAAAAACAACAGACAAGCGGTCGCACTGTAGATGTAATGGGTGGTCTTATCGGGATCCGTGTTGAACATCGGCTGGGCGATCTTGTCTTTGACCCAGCCCCTGACCTTCTCATGCCAGAAGGCCTAGGCCGCGAGGGCCGAGAACCAGATCACCGCATCCACATAGTTGATATGACTGCCCATGGCGTGGACCTCGCGTTTCGTTCATGACCGGCGATTATTCGCCATTATAGCACCGGGTTGCACGGCGTCGTGCGATCCGGGATATTGCGGGCATGACCCGAACGGGAAAAGCATGGCGATTCGCCGGCGCCGCATTAGCAGCATGGCTTGGACTGGTCCTGGCCGTGCCGGGAACCGCGTCCGGCCAGACCGCGGTCGATCTCGAACTGGTGCTGGCCGTCGACTGCTCCTATAGCGTCGATGCCGGCGAGTTCGAACTGCAAAAAAAAGGTCTCGCCCTAGCCTTTCAAAATCCGAAGATCCTACAAAAAATCCGCGAAGGGCCCCTGGGCATGATCGCCATCACCGTAGTCGAATGGTCGAGCGCTCATTCCCAGATAATCGCCGTGCCGTGGACCCTGGTCTACGACGAGGCGTCGGCCTTCGACCTGAGCGCCCGCATCCTTGCCATACCGCGCCTGACCGCCGACGGCGGCACCTCGATCTCGGCAATGATCGAGTTCGGCGTCGCCATGCTCGACAGCAACAGCTTTATCGGCGAACGCCGGGTCATCGATATCTCGGCGGACGGCCACAATAACCACGGCTACCCCCTCGACCTCATGACCCGCCATGCGGAACGCAACAACGTCAATATCAATGGCCTCGCCATTACCCACGAGATCGAGTATCTGGACAGCTACTTCCAGCACCACTTGATTACCGGCGTCGGATCCTTCGTGGTCACCGCCAACGGCTACGGCAAATACGCCGAGGCCATCAATCGCAAACTGATGCGCGAAATCGGCGGTTCACCCCTGTGGTGAGGGGCTAGCTGGTCTCCACGAACAACTCGCGGCCGATGAGCATGCGCCTGATCTCGCTCGTGCCGGCGCCGATTTCGTAGAGCTTGGCATCGCGCAGCAGGCGGCCGGTGGGGCTTTCGTTGATATAACCGGTACCGCCGAGGCACTGGATGGCTTCCAAGGCCATCCAGGTGGCGCGTTCGGAGGCGTAGAGGATGGCGCCGGCAGCGTCCTTGCGCGCCGTCTGGCCGCGGTCGCAGGCCTGGGCCACGGCGTACACGTAGGCGCGGCTAGCGTTCATGGTGGTGTACATGTCGGCGAGCTTGCCCTGCATAAGCTGGAACTCGCCGATGGGCTGGCCGAACTGCTTGCGCTCGTGGACATAGGGCACCACCACGTCCATGCAGCTCTGCATGATGCCGAGGGGACCGGCGGCGAGAACCGAGCGCTCGTAGTCGAGGCCGCTCATGAGCACGCTGACCCCCCGGCCCTCTCCGCCAAGGATGTTCTCGGCCGGCACCGCGCAATCCTCGAACACCAGCTCGCAGGTGTTGGAGCCGCGCATGCCGAGCTTGTCGAGCTTCTGGGCGGTGGAGAAACCGGCCATGCCGCGCTCGACGATGAAGGCGGTGATGCCGCGCTTGCCGGTCTCCGGATCGGTCTTGGCGTAAACTACCAGAGTATCGGCATCGGGGCCGTTGGTGATCCACATCTTAGTGCCGTTGAGCACGTAGGAATCCCCGCGCTTCTCGGCTCGCAATTTCATGCCGACCACGTCGGAGCCGGCGTCGGGCTCGCTCATGGCCAGCGCCCCCACATGGTCGCCGGCGATCAGCTTGGGCAGGTAGCGCTGCTTCTGCTCGTGGCTGCCGTTGCGGTTGATCTGGTTGACGCAGAGGTTGGAGTGGGCGCCGTAGCTCAGGCCCACCGAGGCCGAGCCCCGGCTGATCTCCTCCATGGCAACCACATGCTCGAGATAGCCCAGGCCGGCGCCGCCATATTCCTCGCCAACGGTGACCCCAAGCACGCCGAGATCGCCGAACTTGCGCCACAGGTCGTCGGGAAACTGGTTTTCCTGGTCGATGGCGGCGGCGCGAGGCGCGATTTCATCGGCGGCGAAACTGCGCACGGAATCACGGATCATGTCGGTGGTCTCGCCGAGGCCGAAATCAAGACTGGGGAGTTGGTTTGATATCATGGCGCGACTATAGGCCCCAACGGATACTCAGAACAGCACCAGGGCGGCGAGGCCGAGAAAGATGAAGAAGCCGACCACATCGGTGACCGTGGTGAGGAATACGGTGGCGGCGATGGCCGGGTCGATGCCGAGGCGGTCGAGGCCGAGGGGAATGAGAATACCGGCCAGACCGGCAACCACCATGTTGACCACCATAGCGCCGCCGATTACGCCGCCGAGGCGAACATCGCCGAACCACAAGAATGCGACCACAGCGGTGATCATCGCGAAAACCACGCCGTTGGCCAGGCCGACCACCCCCTCCTTGCCGATCAAACGCGGCGCGTTGGCCGCCGAGACGTCCTTGGTGGCCAGGGCTCGGACGGTGACGGTCAGGGTCTGGGTGCCGGCATTGCCGCCCATGGAGGCGACAATAGGCATGAGCACCGCGAGGGCGACCATCTGCTCGATGGTGGCGTCGAACAGGCCGATCACCGCCGACGCGGCCACCGCCGTCATCAGGTTGACCAGCAGCCAGGTGAAACGACGGCGGCTGGTGGTCCAAGCCTGCTCGTGAATATCGGTCTCGATGACGCCGCCGAGACGCAAAATGTCCTCCTCGGCCTCCTCGCCGATGACCTCGACTACGTCATCGACGGTGATGACGCCGATCAGCGCCCCGCTCTCATCGACCACCGGCGCGGAGACCAAGTCGTACTGGTCGAAGGCGTAGGCAACGTCCTCCTGGTCCATCTCGGCCTGCACCACCTTGAGGTCGGCCTCCATGATGTCGCGGACCAGCACCGGGCGCTTGGCGCGCATGGCCCGGCTCAGGGGGACAAAGCCGACCGGCTGGCGGCGGGCATCAATGACGAAGATGTCGTAGAACTCGTCCGGCAAGTCTTCGGCCGAACGCAGATGATCAATCACTCGGCCGACCGTCCAGTAAGCGTGGACCGCCACCAGTTCGCGCTGCATGAGCCGCCCGGCGCTGTTCTCGGGATAGCCGAGACCGGCCTCGAGTTCGGCGCGTTCTTCGTCTGGCACCGCCGCCAACAGCTCGCGCTGGTCGTCCCCGTCGAGGTCCTCAACCAAGTACATGGCATCGTCTGAGTCGAGTTCCGCAACCGCGGCGGCGAGTTCGTCGGTACTGAGAATCTCGATAATTTTATCGCGCACGGTCTCTTCGAGTTCGACTAGAATATCGGGATCGACCTCGGGGCGCAGCACATCGACAATCAGCCGGCGCTCGTCGGCACTGACCATTTCCAACAGATCGGCCATGTCGGCGGCGTGAAGCGGCACCACCAGGGCCTCGACCTGGTCGATATCCCGGCTATCGAGCGCCGCCTCGATGGCGACGATCAGGTCGGGCGTGAGGCCATAGAGATCGGCGCTGTCATCAACCGCGGCGGTGGAGTCAGGCACCGTCACCTGGTTATTCCGTGGCCGTGGCGTCGGTGGCGTACATCTGGGCGTCAACCACCGCCAGGGCGCTCATATTGACGGTGCCGCGCACCGTCACTGTGGCGTTGAGAACATGAGCCGGCTGGGCCATGCCCAACAACATGGGACCAACCGAGATGCCGTTGGCCAACTGTATGACAAGATTGAAGGCGATGTTGGCCGCATCCAGGTTGGGCATGACCAGCAGGTTGGCCTGGCCCTTGAGCTGTGAGTTGGGGAACGTCGAATCCCGCAACACCTCGGACAGCGCCGCGTCGCCATGCATTTCGCCTTCGACTTCGAGATCGGGGGCCACTTTATTGATGAGCGCCAGGGCCTCGCGCATTTTCAAAGCCGAGGGCTCATGGGTGCTACCGAAGTTCGAATGACTCAATAGCGCCACCTTGGGTTCGACCCCGAAGCGCCGGGCCTCATCGGCAGCCAGCATGGTCATCTCGGCAATATCGTGGGCATTCGGGTCATAGGTGACATTGGTGTCGGTCATGAAATAGATGCCCTTGGCTAGCACCAGCATCTGCAACGCTGCCGCTGAATCAACACCGGCGCGCAGGCCGACGATATCGAGCACATGGCGCAGATTGTCACGATAGGTGCCGACCGGACCGGCAAGTATGGCGTCGGCCTCGCCGCGAAGCAGCATGAGTGCCGCGATGGCGCTGTTCTCGGTCCGCACCACGGTGCGGGCCTTGACCCGCGTGACGCCATCACGCTCCATGATCAGGTGGTAGAGTTCCCAATACTCGCGGTAGCGAGGATCGTTTTCCGGGTCGCAAACTTCGAAGTCTTCGCCGCGTTTGATGCGCAGACCCAGGGTCTCGATGCGACTGTCGATGACCGAGGCGCGGCCCACTAGGATGGGGTAGGCAAAGCCCTCGTCACAAACCATCTGCACCGCCTGAAGTACACGCCAGTCCTCGCCCTCGGCATAGACCAGCCGCTTGGGATCACTCTTGGCCTGCTCGAACACACTCTTCATAACGTAGCCAGTGCGGTAGACGTAGCCGGCCAGTTGCTCGCGGTAGGCGTCAAGGTCGGCCAACGGACGAGTAGCGACACCTGAGTCCATGGCTGCCTTGGCCACCGCCGACGAAACTTCGACAATGAGCCGGGGGTCGAACGGCTTAGGTAGAATGTACTCAGGCCCGAATGTCAGCTCCTGGCCTGCATAGGCACGGGCCACCACGTCGGACGTCTCGGCCATGGCCATGTCGGCAATGGCGCGGACACAGGCGAGTTTCATCTCGGTGTTGATCTCGCTGGCCCCGACATCGAGGGCGCCGCGGAAGATAAAGGGGAAGCAGAGCACGTTGTTGACCTGATTGGGGTAGTCCGAGCGGCCGGTGGCGATAATGGCGTCGGGCCGGGCGGCCTTGGCCTCTTCGGGCATGATCTCGGGGATCGGGTTGGCCAGCGCCAGGATGAGCGGGTCTTTGGCCATCGGCTTGATGCCCTCGCCGTCAACGACGCCAGGGCCCGAAAGGCCAAGAAAGATGTCAGCGCCGACCAGCGCCTCTTCGAGCGTGCGCGCGTCGGTCTTCTTTGAGAATTGCGCCTTCTGCGGACTCAGCTCATCCTCGCGGTCGGCGTGAACCACGCCCTTGCGGTCGCATATGGTGACGTTCTCGCGCGGGATGCCGAGGTCAACCAGCAAGTTACAGCAGGCCACTGCTGCGGCGCCAGCGCCCGAGCACACCACCGTAACGTCCTTGGGATCCTTGCCGACCACGCGCAGGCCGTTGAAGACCGCAGCGTTGACGCAGATCGCGGTGCCGTGCTGGTCGTCGTGGAATACCGGGATTCCCATGCGCTCCTTCAGCCGCGATTCGATCTCGAAGCACTCGGGGGCTTTGATGTCCTCGAGATTGATGGCGCCGATGGTGGGCTCGAGGCGGGCGATGGTATCGACGAACTTGTCGACGTCGAGTTCGTCGATCTCGATATCGAAGACATCGATGCCGGCAAAGCTTTTGAACAGGCAGGCCTTGCCCTCCATCACCGGCTTGGAGGCCAGGGCGCCGATGGTGCCAAGACCAAGTACCGCGGTGCCATTGGTAATCACCGCGACCAGATTCGCGCGCGAGGTATAGATGTAGGAATCCGCCGGGTTTTTGGCGATCTCCTCACAGGGGATAGCGACACCGGGCGAATAGGCCAGGGCCAGATCGTGCTGATTGGCCAGGGGCTTGGTTGGGTGGATACCGAGTTTTCCCGGTTTCGGAAAACGGTGGTAATCGAGCGCGGCTTCCCGCAGATCGTCCGACATGGCGGCGTTCCCTTGTTTATCACCCGCATTCAGCCATCAGTATAACCGGGTGCCGGCCAAATGAAATGCCCGCCCGCAATTGGGAACCGCCTTGAAATGACGAAAGAAAATGCCCGTGGCGGACCACGGGCATTTTCCGATTGGTGCGGTCGAGAAGACTCGAACTTCCACTCCCTTGCGGGAACAGCGCCCTCAACGCTGCGCGTCTACCAATTCCGCCACGACCGCTAAACGAAACTCCTGTGCGGGAGATAGCAAATCCCTCAACGAATCGCAAGCCGCTGTGGCATACTCCCTACGATTATAGGAACCCATTTCATGCCATGAAATGGGTTCCTATAATCGTAGGGGGGTATTAGCGTAATCGTCATGCAATCCGTTGAATGGCGCGTCAGCGACCAGCCCGTGCCCTATGACCATGCGGTGGCCGAGATGGAAGCCCGCGCGGCGGCGATCCGTGAGGAGAGCGCCCCGGAGCTGGTATGGCTGCTCGAACACCCGGCATTGTTCACTGCCGGATCGAGCGCCAAACCCGCCGATTTACTCGACTCCATGGGCTTGCCGGTGATCGCCACCGGTCGCGGCGGGCAGTACACCTATCACGGCCCAGGCCAGCGCATCGCCTATGTCATGCTCGACCTCAAGCAACGCGGTGGTGACGTTCGCGCCTATGTGGATGATCTGGAAAATTGGTTGATCAAGACTCTCCGAATATTCGGCGTGCGCGGCGAGCAGCGCCAGGGCCGGGTCGGCGTGTGGGTTCAACGGGACACCGGCGATGAAGTGAAAATTGCCGCCATCGGCGTCCGCATCCGGCGCTGGGTGAGCTATCACGGGATCTCGCTCAACATCTCGCCGAACCTGGAGCACTATCAGGGAATTGTCGCCTGCGGCATCCGCGAGCACGGCGTCACCTCCCTGGCCAACCTTGGCATCGAAGCTTCCATGGACGATGTGGACGCCGTCCTGCGCAAGACGTTCGGTACAATTTTCGGTTAGAGCGTACACCGATCCTATAGGATCGGTGTACGCTCTAGGTCGTCGGCAAGGCCCGGAAGCTGGCCGCAACCGCTTCGGATTCTGCCGTTTCAGCGACGCCATCGACGCGCGCCAGAACCGGCCCCTGATGGCACCGGCCGACCACATCGGCGACCACCCCCTCAGGCCCGGCGAAAACCGCTTCGACGCTACCGTCCCGACGATTCCACACCAAGCCGTCGAGATGCAGCAACGCCGCCTGATCGACCACCCAATAGCGGTAACCGGCGCCCTGCACACGCCCCGTGATGCGGACGCGAACCATCTTCTCGTGGCTCATCGTAACCGGGCCCGACTATTGCGCGGCATCGGCCAGATCGATTACCCGGTCGGCCGGAAAAATTTGTGTGACCGTGGTTCCGACGCCAAGTTTGCTGTCAAACCGCAGGGTGCCATCATGCAATTCGACCATTTTCTTGGCCAACGGCAACCCCAGACCAGTGCCTTCGAACCGCCGGCTCAGAGCACTGTCGACCTGACGGAAGGGTTCGAAAACCACGGCCAGATGCTTGTCGGCAACGCCGATGCCATCGTCCTTCACGGATATTTCAACGCCGCCGTCACCATGTCGCCTGGCCCGCACGCGGACAGTCTCGGCCCGCTTGCGCTCGGTGATGTCTTCCTCGATTGAAACCGCATGCGACCAGGTCTCGCTGAACCCGTCGGCGATGTTGGTAACCCGGCCATCTTCCAATTCAACATTGCTTGACCACGGCTCGCGAACGCGAGCTTGCTCAAGCCGTTGGGCGATCCGCGTCTCCAGGTCCGATGAATCGCCCCCCAGGCACGCAACACTTTGACGGACAAGCTCGACCAGGGGCGTTCCGGGCACACCGAACGCGGGCGGCAGGTCGAACAACTCGAAATATTGTGCGTTGCACAGCACAAGCCTCTGCTCACCATCGAACATGGCGAGGCCCTGGGTCATGTTGGCCAGGGCCGTATCGAGTTGGGTGTTGGCATCGTGCAGTTGCCGGGTCACCGCCGCGAGTTCCGCCTCACGCTGTTTGCCCAGGGTGATATCGTTACGAATACTTAACATAACCACCCTCCTGCGTGCGACGCTCGCTGATCCTTAGACACCGGCCGTCGATCAGGCGTTGATCGAAATCTCCCTTGGGATCGCGGTGAAGCGCCATGCGCTCGGCAATCCACGCGTCTTCCCGCCCGGCAGCCTCGGCGGCCCGGTTTTGTTTCGCTGATTCCCGGCAATCGCCGGGACTGGCCTGACGGGCCAGTAGTCGCCCTATTCCCTGTCGCAAATGTCATCGCGATGCCGCGGCCTCGCCTCCGTTTACCGCCCGCGATCCACAACTTTATTGCTTGCGAGTTATTTGGACGGCATGCCCAGCTTAAGGCTACTTAACCTTAGTTAATTTACTGTTAACCCAATGCGGCGGAAGCCCCTCTATTCTAGCTCCAGAATCACCTGATCTACACTAACACTGTCACCCGCGTCGGCGACAATTTTGGCCACCTGTCCGTCGCGCTCGGCGCGCAGCACATTTTCCATTTTCATGGCATCTACCACGCATAAGGCATCGCCGGCCTTGAAGGCCTGCCCTGCCTCGACGATGATCGAGACAACCCGTCCGGGCATGGGCGACAACAAATATCGTGAACGGTCGGGCACCGCCTTGACGGGCATGGTGGCGGCGAGTTCGGTAGCCCGTTCTGGACGCGCCACGGCGACTACATCGGCGCCGCCGTGACACAGTCGATAACCCTCGCCCTGGCGGTTTACCCGCACCGTCACCGCACGGCCCTGGATCGTCCCTTGCAACAGAGTTTCACCGGGCCTCCACGCGCTGGACAGACGCACGGCCTGCTCGCCCACAGTGACCTCTGCCCCAACGTCGTTCAAAGATGCCTCAACCACATGAAGGTCACCACCGAGATTGACACCCCAACGGCGGTTCGGTGACCAATCGACGCCGGCCACCCGCCCCGAAATTCTATGGCTCCGCTCATCCTCACGCAGTTGCACCAGAGCAGCCGTGGCAAGCAATGTTTCCAAAAGCTCACCGGTCAGCGCAACGCCACCAAACGTCTCACCGTATTCATCGTCGATAAAGGCCGTAGTGAGGTTTCCTGCCATAAATCGTGGATGGCCCATGACCGCGGCAAGGAAGGCGAGATTATTACCGGGGCCGGCGATCTCAAATGCATTGAGAGCGGCACCAAGCCGCTCGATGGCCTGATCGCGATTGGCCCCGTGGGCGCACAGTTTGGCAACCATCGGATCATAATAAAGGCTGACCTCGGCGCCCTCAAAAACGCCCGTATCGACCCGCGCGCCAACGGTCTCGGGCGGACGATAACGGACCAGCCGCCCTGGCGCCGGAAGAAAGCCTCGCGACGGCTCCTCCGCATAGATCCGGGCCTCTACGGCCCAGCCATCAACCGTCACATCAGACTGCGTCAATGTCAGCATTTCGCCGGCTGCCACACGGATCATTTGCTCCACGAGATCGATACCCGTGACCAATTCTGTCACAGGATGCTCGACTTGCAATCGTGTATTCATTTCAAGGAAATAGAAATTTTTATTGCCATCAACAATGAACTCCACTGTACCCGCCGAGCGATAGTCCACGGCCTTTGCCAGGGCCACCGCCTGCGCGCCCATGGCGGCGCGGGTCTCGGCGTCGAGGAAGGGGCTCGGTGACTCCTCAATGACCTTCTGGTGGCGCCGCTGGATCGAGCACTCACGCTCCCCCAGGTGAATGCAGTTACCGTGGCCATCAGCCAGCACTTGGATCTCGATATGGCGCGGCTGTTCGACGAATTTCTCGATCAAAATGCGGTCGTCGCCAAAGCTCGATCGGGCCTCCGAGGCGGCCTGGGCAAAGCCTTTCCGGGTCTCGGTCTCGTCGCGGGCAAAGCGCATGCCTTTACCGCCGCCGCCGGCCGTGGCCTTGAGCATGACCGGGTATCCGATGGCAACGGCAACGGCCACTGCCTCGTCGCTATCAGCGATGATTCCGTCGTGGCCGGGAATGGTGTTGACCCCGGCGTTCTCGGCCAGGCGTTTCGATTCAAGCTTATCGCCCATGGCCGCAATGGCTTTGTCGTCGGGCCCGATGAAGCCGACTTCCGCATCCGCCAACGCACGCACGAAGGCGGCGTTCTCGGCCAGGAAGCCGTATCCGGGATGGACCGCTTCGGCGCCGGTACGGCGGGCCGCGGCGACGATCTTGTCGATCACCAGATAGCTCTCCGCGGCGGCCGCCGGGCCAATGGCCACAGCCTCGTCGGCCATGCGCACATGAAGCGCGTCGGCGTCGGCCTCGGAATAGACCGCGACACTGGAAATACCCATGTCTTGAGCAGTACGGATGATACGGCAGGCGATCTCGCCCCGGTTGGCTATAAGGATTTTTGAAAACACGTGTGAACTACCTAAAATATGGCGAACTAGATTATAGCGCGGGCTTCCTGCGCCGATGACGGTCGTACTATATTACGTGCGAACTGCCTGCGCGAGAGGACTGGCATGACCGAAACAACACTGATAAGCGGCGATCGTCAGATCACCATGGACGACCTGATGATCAACGCCAGGCGGGCAGCCAGCGGCTTCCACGAATTGGGCATCCGTGAAGGTGACACGGTCGCCCTTTTCTTACGCAATGATATCGCATTTTTTGAAGCGACCTATGCCGCCAACTGCCTTGGCGCCTATGCGGTTCCCATCAACTGGCATCTCAAGGCCGAGGAGGCTGGCTATATCATTGGGGACTGCGGCGCCCGCGCCTTAGTCGTTCACGCCGACCTGTTGCCGGCCATCGCCGGCGCCATCCCCGACGACGTTTCGGTTTTCGTGGCGCCGACACCGACGGAGATCGCCGGACCCTATAAAGTCGAACCCCAAAATATAATGGTGCCGCCTGACCATACGGACTGGAATCAATGGCTCGCCGGCTATCCCGAATGGCGAGAACTCGCCAAAGCCGAGCGCCCCAGCATGATCTACACCTCGGGCACAACGGGCATGCCCAAGGGGGTGCGCCGCGAACCCTGGACCGCGGAGACCGCCGTTCGGCGCGACGAGAACATCAATCTCTGGTTCGGCCTCAACGCCGATCATCCGCCGCGCGCGGTGATCACCGGGCCCATGTATCACGTCGTGCCCAACCACTTCGGGCTGATTTCCATGCATTGCGGCGGTTACGTGGTGCTCCAGCCGCGCTTCGACGAAGAAGAACTGCTGGCTACCATCGAGCGCCACCGCATCACCCATGTGCATCTGGTGCCGACCATGTTCGTGCGCCTGCTGCGCCTGTCCGACGAGGTGCGGGCGCGCTACGACCTGTCGTCCCTGGTGTTCGTCAGCCATGGCGCCGCACCCTGCCCGCCCGACGTCAAACGCCGCATGATCGAATGGTGGGGACCGGTTATCAACGAGTACTACGGCGCCACCGAAAGCGGCGCCGTGTGTTTTCACACCTCGGAAGAGGCCCTGCTCAAGCCTGGTACGGTCGGCCGTGCTATCAGCGGCGGCACGATCCGTATCTATGACGATAAGGGCAACGTGCTACCCACCGGCGAGATCGGCGAGATATATCTACGCCTCGATAAATGGCCCGATTTCACCTATCAGAATCTCGACGACAAACGCCGGGAGATCGAACGCGAGGGTCTTATCACCATCGGCGATGTCGGTTACCTAGATGAGGACGGTTATCTGTTCCTTTGCGACCGGGTCAACGACATGGTGATTTCCGGTGGCGTCAATATCTACCCGGCCGAGATCGAAGGGGTACTTATCAATATGCCCGGCGTCCACGATTGTGCGGTCTTCGGCATCCCCGACGAGGAATACGGCGAAAGGCTCTGCGCCTATGTGGAGCCTCTGAACGGCGCGCCACTGGATGCGGAAGGCGTGCGCGCCTACCTTAAGAGGCATCTCGCCAACTACAAAGTGCCCAGGGTGGTGGAGTTTCAGGCCGATCTGCCCCGCGAGGACACCGGCAAAATCTTCAAACGCCGCCTGCGCGAGCCTTATTGGCGCGACGCCGGACGCAATATCTGAGCCCGCGCCATGAAAATTGACTCCTGGATGAATGACGGTCTCCATGGCGCGGGAGCCCAGGCCGCTTTCCTTGAGGACTGCGGCTTCGACGGCATCATGACCGCCGAGACCACCAATGATCCGTTCCTGCCCCTGGCCCTGGCCGCCGAGCACACCAGCCGCACCGAACTCATTACCGCCATCGCCGTGGCCTTCGCCCGCAGTCCCATGACGCTCGCCCATCTCGGCCATGACCTCAACGCCTTCTCCAAGGGACGCTTCGTGCTGGGCCTCGGATCGCAGATCCGGCCCCATATCCAGCGGCGATTCTCCATGACGTGGTCGCACCCCGCAGCGCGCATGACAGAGTTTGTCCGCGCGCTGCACGCCATATGGGATTGCTGGTATGACGGCAAGCCGCTAAATTTTCGCGGCGAATTCTACACCCACACCCTGATGACCCCTGCCTTCTCGCCGGACGACACCCGCCATGGCCGGCCGAAAACCATACTGGCCGCGGTTGGTCCGCGCATGACCGAAGCCGCGGCGGCGGTCACCGACGGCATCATCCTCCACCCCTTCACCACCGAGCGTTATATTCGCGAGTTCACCTTACCAATCATCGAGGAAACCCTGACCAAAGAGGGCCGGGCGCGCCAGGATTTCGAAATCGCCCACGCGCCATTCGTTGTCAGCGGCGCCAATGAAGAGGCCTTCAACACATCGCGCCAGGAGGTCCAGGGGCGGATCGCATTCTACGCCTCGACCCCCGCCTATAAGGGCGTGCTCGACATTCAAGGCTGGGGCGACCTCCAGCCCGAACTCAACCGCCTGTCAAAACAGGGGCGCTGGGAGGACATGGGCGCCCTGATCGAGCCCGACATCCTGAATACTTTCGCCGTCATGGGTGAGCCCGCCGAGGTCGCCGCCCAGATCAAAACCCGCTACGGCCCTCTGGTCGACCGCTTGAACGTCCACCTGGGCGACGACAAGGCGACGGTGACGGCGCTTATACAGAGTCTGAAAGCCGCGCCTTAAGCCTGGGCAGCACGGTCTCGCCTACCGCCCTGATCGTGGCTTCTTCGGGAAAACGAAGCGAGAGCTGAGTGATTCCCCAGCGTGAAAAGTTCAACAAACCTTCGACACATTCATCCGGCGTGCCGGCAATGGCCGACTCCCGGGTGACGTCGTCGGGCAGCGAGTCCGGATCGTCCCGCCAGGCGTGGGCCTGTTCGAGGGTAACTCCCATGTAACGCAGGGAGAACTCGCTCTCGGCCCGGTGGGCAATGGCGTCGGCGACCAGGGGTTTGATAGATCTCAAAGCGGCGTCTGAATCGTCGCTCACCGCGATATTGCCGTTGAGAACCACGGCGCCTTCACCCTCGCGCCCCGCATCCCGCATGGCGTGGCGAAACGCATCCACGGCATAACGGTAGAAGGCCCGGTTGCCGGCCGGAATAATCACCCCGTGGGCTTCCTCGCCACTCATCCTGAGCATCTTCGGGGCGCCGGACGCGCCGACCAGAACCGGCAGCGGGCCGCCGCTATCGAAACGCAGCTTGGCATCCAGGGTCGAAAACATCTCACCGGAAAACGTCGAGCCGCCGTCCTCGAGCAATTGCCGGATAATACGGATCGCCTCACGGCAACGCGTCACCTGCCCGGCCACATCGAGCCCGATGGGATGGAGCAGCGGATTGATCGAAGAGCCGATACCCAGGGAAAAGCGTCCGCCGATCATTTGGTTCAGGGTGGCGGCCGAGGCCGCGAGAACCGCCGGGTGGCGCGCCGAGGGATTGATCGTCCCAATACCGAGCTGAATTCGGGGGAGTTCCGACGCCAGACGAAGCACGACGAGAAACGGGTCGAGGCCCAAGGGATGATCGCTTATCCAGACCTGATCAAAGCCGGCATCTTCCGCCGCCATGGCCAGCCGCCTGATCTGTTCAAACGGCCACAGGATGTCGAGAACAACGCCGATCTGCATGGTTCTGCTAGCCGGCGGCGGCGGCAACAATGCTTTCCAGCTCGCCGATATAATCGGCGGCGAGGCCGAGTTCCCGCGCCCCGGATAAAATTGGCCGCGTATAGGCCACCGTGGGGCTGAACGGCCCGCCCGGATTGGGGCTGCGGTAGGTCGTGGCCGCCCGGCTCTCGCCAGCATCGTTGGTCACCGAGATTTCGATACGGCTGAGATAGCCCTTGTCGACGCCGGCCATGAGATCGAGGGCGTCGTACTCCGCGTCCACCATTTCGTAGAGCAACCCCCACATGCGATGTCCCGGCGCCACTTCAAGATCACAGGACCCCTGGTCGAGCGCGTCATGGAAGGCGGAAAACCGCAGGCGGTAGCCTTCCATCTGGTAGACTCCGAGGGGCTTCGAGCCGGGACAAAGACGATGCATCTCGGCCAGTTGCAGCATGGTGCAATATCCGAAGTACAGCATGAGTTCCTCCTCGGTCATTAGCTTAAAGTCTAGGGCGTCCAATGCATAATTTCGCAGTTTTCCATATAGCGCCCGGTCAATCGATGGAAGAACTCACCGTGACCGACCACAGCCACCGCCGGTTCAGGGCGCGTCGCGTTCCATTGTGAGAACGCCGCGACCCGATCCATCAGAACCGGCTCGGGTTCCACAGCGAAGTCTCCCTCGCCGTTCTCACCAAGATGCCACCAGCTATCGGCCAGGTGGTCAAAATCAAGCGACGGAAACTCGTCCGACAGCACCGCCGGCGCCCTGCCGACATCACAACTATGCTCCAACCGCTCGACGTGAATGCTTGAAACCATTATCGGCACGGGCGTACCATCGAAAAGCCCGGTCACGGTCTGCAGGGCGCGTGTCAACGGCGACGCAACAACCAGATTCACACCCAGGCCCGGCGCCGCCCGACGCGCCTGGGTAATTTGTCCGGCGCCCCTATCCGACAAGCGCGCACCGTAATGCATGGGGTCAACGCCGTTCGCCTCAAACGCCGCATTGAAGGTCGATTGGCCGTGCCTGATTAGGTAAACGTCTTGGACCATGATTTACTCGGAAGTTGGAAATCAGAGGGCATCGCGCAGCCGGTACCAGCCCAGCACCAGTGGCAGAAACCATGGCCAGCCCCAATACAACGGGCGGCCCTCGAAGGGGTCCGAGCCCAGCGCCGTGGTAACCGGGCCTTCGGCGATGATGCGGCGCGCCACCAGATTGCCGAACCAGCTGGCCCACACCGTGCCCGAGCCGCAAAACCCGGTTGCATAGTGGACGCCGTCCACATGGGCAAGCTTTGGGCGTTTGTCGAACGGGAACGCGACGTTTCCCCACCAAACATGAGTGAGGGCCGTCTCGGAAAGCTCTGGGAAAATCGATACGAGATCGCGACGCAGGGCCGCAGCCTTCACCGTAGCGTCGTTGGACAAGGCCCCCACGCGCCCACCGAAAATGATGCGCGTGTAGTCCGGCGACGGCCGGTAATACGGAAAAACGTTGCGGCTATCAACCAGCATTCGTTTCTTCGGCATAAGCCGGTCGAGGAGGTCCGCCGGCAACGGCTCGGTCGCGATGATCTGGCTCGCGACCGCGACCAGGCGGCGGCGCAGCCAGGGCAGACGCTCATCCGTATATCCATTGGTCGCGATCACCAGGTCACCAGCCCGCACCTTTCCCCGGAGGGTTTCGACTTCGACGCTGTTGCCGTCATGGCGAAATCCACGAACCCCGCATTCGCCATGGACGGTTACGCCGGCCTCAAGCACACGATCCAGCAGGCCTGAATGATAAAGCGCCGGATGCAGGCCGCTCACATCGTCCGTGGAAATTCCGCCGTGATAAATGTCGGTACCGACTTCGCCGTGCTGTTCGGACTTTGGCACCGCCCGTATACCGCAGTCGAAATGCTTGTTCACGGTTTTCGCCTGGCGCGCGAGCGTATCGTAATGGGCTGGACGGTAAGCGCCAATAAAGCGGCCCGAGCACGTGTACTCACAGGCGATATTTTGCTCGTCGATAAAGCGCCGCAGCCAGGTCTCCGCGTCGATGCCCTCCTGAAACATCGCCTTGGCGGTGTCGAGACCGAGGGTATCTATCATGGTATGGAGCTTGAAGTGAGTGGTCCCGCTGACGATGCCGCCATTGCGGCTTGAACCACCAAATCCGGGGCGTTCAGTATCGAAAACCTGTACGAACCGACCGGCGCGCGCCAACTCAAGAGCCGCATGAAGCCCGGCATAACCGGCGCCAACCACTACCACATCGCAGGTCACCGCCACGGGCTGCTCGAGCAAATCGCGCAACGGCGCGGCTTCCCACCAATAAGGATCAACCTTCATCATCTCGATATTCCGACCCGCGGGAATCAGGAGCTTACATCAAACCGTCACCAGACATAGCACGGTCGGCTCGACGAGGTACCGCTAAACCCCCGTCTTACTGCCGGCCCGCGAGCGCAACAGTTTGAAGCGGTGGAAACCCAGTTCGGTCAACGCCTCGAGATCGAAGTCGATCATGCCGCGGGCGTCGCGCTCCTTGATGGTCCGTGAACAGCGCGGGCCGAAGACGTGCGCCCGACGCTCGGCGTCACTGGTGCACTTGTTGAACTTGTTGAACTTGTTGAACTGGGTATAGCAAATATGCGCTGGACAAGTGAGAGCTCAACCCGCGTTGGCGAACAGCGTGACCCGATCCTTCTGCTCTATTTCATTGAGAAAATCATGATCCTCGCAACACGACATGGGCAGGATGACGGTCTCGTAGATTTCGAGGGCCGCTTACATCCTGGCGTGGCTGTTGATGTTCTTAATGACGCTGGCTTCGATCCGATAATCGGGATAATCGCGACCGATCCACTTGGCCAGATTGTCGTTGGTGACGATAACCGCGTTGCCCGGGCGATGGTACTTTTCGAGGAATGGACGGCTGGCCTCGTATTCCTCTTCGGTGGCGAAGTGGTTGGTAAGCGGAATGCGCAGGCCGGTGTCATTTTCGTACATGGCCGCGACATCGCTGGGAAAAAGCTCCGGCGCGAGGAACATGCGCCCACCGTAGAGCGTACACGGTTCGACGAAGCCGAAAAGGCTGTCGATATACTTGATCGGGATACTGCCGTAGTTTTCGACCAGAAACCGCATGATCGGCAGGCCGGGGTTCTTTCGTCGCGCCGAAATGGTGAATGCCATATCGGCAAGATGCGGTCGAAGTGTTATCACATAGTCGGTCGATTGCGGTTGTGCTTACGCCGCCGCACCCGAGGTCTGACCGCGCAAATCCACCGCGGCTCGCCCCCCAGCAGTCACCAAGATGGCACTTAATACATTCACAGAGCCGCGCCGTCGAGACTAATTTCCGAACAGGCCCATGGCGTAGGCCGCGTGGACCGCCAGTACGCCACCCCAGCCGACCCCGGGCCAGACGAACCATACGGTTTCCGGCGTGGCCGCGAGGTTGACCGTCACCAGGGCGGCCATGACCACGAAGTAGCCCATAATATGGAGACCGAAGCCGCGCAGGCGGCGGCGAACCGGGCTATCCTTGTCCTTCTCGCTCACCGGTCGGGGTTCACAGCGGAATATTGCTGTGCTTCTTCCACGGGTTCTCCAGCGCCTTGTTTTTCAGCATGGCCAGGGCCCGGCAAATTCTCAGGCGCGTGTTGTGGGGCATGATGACGTCGTCGATAAAACCCCGATGGCCGGCGATGAACGGGTTGGCGAACTTGGCGCGGTATTCCTTGGTACGCTGCTCGATCTTGGCCTGGTCACCGAGATCGGCGCGGAAGATGATCTCGACCGCGCCCTTGGGCCCCATCACCGCGATCTCGGCCGACGGCCAGGCGTAGTTGATGTCGCCGCGCAAATGCTTCGAGCTCATGACGTCATAGGCCCCGCCATAGGCCTTGCGCGTAATCACCGTGACCTTAGGTACCGTCGCCTCGGCGAAAGCGAACAGCAGTTTGGCGCCGTGCTTGATGATGCCGCCATACTCCTGATCGGTGCCGGGCAGGAAACCGGGCACGTCGACGAAGGTCACGATGGGAATGTTGAAGCAATCACAGAAGCGCACGAAACGCGCCGCCTTGCGCGACGATTCGATGTCGAGGCAACCGGCCAGCACCATGGGCTGGTTGGCGACAATGCCCGCAGTGGTGCCGTCCAAGCGGCCCATGCCGACGATGATGTTCTTGGCGAAGTCGGGCTGAACTTCGAAGAAATCGCCCTCATCGACCACTTTGGTGATGAGTTCGGTCATGTCGTAGGGCTGATTGGGGTTGGCCGGGATCAGGGTGTCGAGAGAGTCCTCAATGCGGCTTGCCACATCGCTGGTCGGCCGGCTGGGCGGTGATTCCCGGTTGGACGACGGCAGGAAGTCAACGAAACGCCGGGTCAAGACCATGGCCTCCACGTCGTTTTCGAAGGCCCGGTCGGCAACGCCGGACTTGGTGGTGTGGGTTACCGCGCCACCGAGTTCCTCGTGGGTGACTTCCTCGTGGGTCACGGTCTTCACCACGTCGGGCCCAGTGACGAACATGTAGGACGAATCGGCGACCATGAAAATGAAGTCGGTCATGGCCGGCGAATAGACCGCGCCGCCGGCACAGGGTCCCATGATCAGGGAAATCTGCGGCACCACGCCGGACGCCAGCACGTTGCGCTGAAACACTTCAGCATAGCCGGCCAGGCTGTCGATGCCTTCCTGAATGCGGGCGCCGCCGGAATCGTTGATGCCGATGACCGGCGCTCCGACCTTGAGGGCGTGATCTATGATCTTGCAGATCTTACCGGCGTGAGCCTGACTCAACGAGCCGCCGAAGACCGTGAAGTCCTGACTGAAAACAAATACCAGGCGGCCGTTGATATGGCCATGACCGGTAACCACGCCATCGCCGGGAATACGCTGGGCATCCATGCCGAAGTCAGTGGCGCTGTGCTCGACGAACATGTCGAACTCTTCAAATGTGCCTTCATCAAGCAACAGCTCGATACGCTCGCGAGCAGTCAGCTTGCCCTTGGCGTGTTGGGCATCAATGCGGCGCTGGCCACCACCGAGACGCGCCGCGGCGCGCTTCTTTTCAAGTTCCTCAACAATCTCTCGCATCACGTCCCCCTAAGGCCGATTGTGGCTTATACTACCATCCCCGGTCACGCCCCGCACAATTCGAGGAAACGCGCGGCGGCGGCGATCTCGATCCGCAGTTGTTCGCCGCGCGACTCGGTTTCCGGATCAAGCCCCCAGCGTTCCGCCTGAAACGCTTCATCCAGACGACACAGACGCCAGGCCTCGGCGGCATCAATACGCTGACCAGCCAGGGCCAAGGCGATGACCAGAGAGCCAGACGCGGTGGTCACCGTATGGAGCGCCGCCAGCGCCAGGGTATCGAACCCGGCCACCAGCGCCCGCAAGGCCGCCAGGGCATTATCGGGTTGTTCAATGGCGATCAAGCCTTCGGTTATGGCCAAGCTGGCGCCGTGGCTCGCGGCCAGCCAATCGAGCAAGGGTTGCCAGCCCGAGGCTTGAGCAGCGGCAAGCTCCACCGGCCCGGCGACCCGATAACACATCATGTCGGTGGCGCCATAGGCGGCGGTTTCGTCGATTACGGGCTCGCGATGATCAGCCACCCGGTCGATGGCGGTGGTTGCCAGCCGGGTCAGGGGCATGGTGTCGGACTCAACGGTTTCGACCTGGGCGGCCCACTCGGCGGCCACCGCCTCGGCCAGGGCAGCGTTGGGCAGCACCAGCGGCCGACGAGCCGGCGTCTTGATGACGCGACCGTCCAATTCGACCCCGTAGCCGCCCTCGCCCGCGCCAACCGCGGCGTCGCTATAGAACCGTTTCACAGGGCGGCGATGGCGCCCGGCAGGGCGTCGAAACTGTCGATGACCGCCTGGGCGCCGGTGGCCTGTAACTCATCGACCTCGTGATAGCCCCAGGCAACGCCGATTGCCCTGGCGCCGGCGCTGACCGCCATCTCCATGTCAAAGGTGGTATCGCCGATGACCACGGTCTCTGCCGGCGTGGCGCCGGCTTCAGCCATGGCGTTCTCGACCATGCCGGAATGGGGTTTGCTTGGCGCGTCGTCGGCGGTCTGTAGAGTGACGAAGCGACTAGTCAGGTCGAAACGCTCAAGCGTGGCTCGCAATCCACGCTGCGACTTGCCGGTGGCGACGCCCAGCAGGTAACCGGCCTGATCAAGGGCGACGATGGCCTCGGCGGCGCCATCGTAGAGCGGCTCGTAATGATCGGGCTGGCTACGCAACACCAGGAACGCCTGGCGATAGTCCTCGACGAGCGAGGTGCGGACCCCGAAGCTGCCGCGTGGATGAAGCTCGGCCATGGCGACGGTGGGCGACAGGCCGACGGTGCGGCGCAGGGTGCGGGCGTCGGGCACCGCGAGATTATTCCGCGAAAACGCCGTTCCCATGGCCGTGACGATGTTGTGCTGACTATCGACCAGGGTGCCGTCGCAATCGAAAACTACCAACCGGATCACAGGTCCACCTCGGCGAAGGGATCACTGGTGTCGTTGACGTTAAAGCCGAACAGGCGCCAGGTCTTGCGCATATGGTCGGGCAATGGGGCGATGACGCTGATCGTGCCACCGCCGCGTTTGGGAATTTCGATGGCGCGGGCGTGGAGATGCACATCCTTGGCCGGAACACCGGAAAGAAACGCGTCGGCGCCACCGTACTTGCCATCACCGAGGATCGGCGTGCCGATGGCGGCGCAATGAACCCGAAGCTGGTGGGTCCGGCCGGTGAGCGGCCGCAGAGCCAACCAGGCCGCCTGACGGCCAATTCTGTCGATGACCGCGAAATCGGTCACCGCCTGCTGGCCAGCGTCGTCCTCCTCCATACGCTCGCTCCGAGGGCCGCTCTTCTTGGCCATGGCCAGGTCGATACGGCCCTGGTCGCGCTCGGGCTCGCCCACCACCAGGGCCCAGTACAGCTTGGTCACATGACGGCCACGGAATGCCTTGCCCAGGCGGTCGGCGCCGCTGACGTTACGGGCCAGCACCAACACCCCCGAGGTGTCTTTATCCAGTCGGTGAACCAGGCGTGGGCGCTCGCCCTTCTTGTCGGCCAGAGCGTCGAGCATGCCATCGAGATGTCGCGTGGTCTTGCTGCCGCCCTGCACCGCCAGGCCGGCCGGCTTGTCGATAACGATGATCTCGTTGTCCTCGTACAGCACCCGAGCCCGCAGTTCCTTGGCGTCATGGTCACTGACCTTGGGACGTTGCCTGGGCTTCGGGGGCGCGGAAGAGTCGCCAAGCGGCGGTATGCGAATGGCCTGGCCCGGCTTGAGCCGCTCACCGGCCTTGACCCGGCTGCCATCGACCCGCACCTGGCCGGTCCGCAAGAGCTTCTCAAGGCGGCCATGGCTGAGCGCCGGATAATGGCGCTTGAACCAGCGGTCGAGGCGGATGTCGGCGTCGTCGCCGGCAACCTCTCGCGTTTCGACTTGAGCCATTACACCGCCACCCGCACAAGCGCCATGCCGGCCACGAAGCCGGCCAGCGCCAACACCACCGATCCGACTACGTACAGCGCCGTGCCGATCATGTCGCCGCGATGAAACAGCACTACGGCATCCAGAGAATAGGTGGAAAATGTGGTGAAGCTGCCGAGGATGCCAATAACGATAAAGGCCCGAAAATCACCACCGATGTTCCACACCAGGGCCATCATTTCGACCAATGCGCCGAAGATGAGAGAGCCCAGCACATTGACCACCATTGTGCCGTAGGGATAGCCGGGGCCGAGCCACATGCCGACCCCCGCCATCATGAGATATCGCGCCACCGCGCCAAGAGCGCCGCCGCCAGCAACCGCCAGTACCGTACTCACCCGTTCTCCCCCTCGCCGCGTCGGTCGCGCAGTTTTTGCCAGTAGGCAAGACGCTTGCTCACGTCGCGCTCGAAGCCGCGCTCAGTGGGACGGTAATAGGTCTGGCGGCGCATGTCGTCGGGGAAATAGTTCTGGCCGGAAAAGCCGTCTTCGGCGTCATGATCGTATTGGTAATCGGCGCCGTAGCCGAGTTCCTTCATGAGGCCCGTGGGGGCATTGAGGATGTGCTTCGGCGGCATCAGCGAGCCGGTGCTCTTGGCATTGCGGCTTGCCGCGGCGAAGGCCTTGTAGGCAGCATTGGATTTCGGCGCGGTGGCCAGATAGATGACGCATTGGGCCAGGGCCAGATCACCTTCGGGACTGCCGACGAATTCATAGGCCTGCTTGGCTGCCAAGGCCTGCACCAGAGCCTCCGGGTCGGCGAGCCCGATATCCTCGGAGGCAAAGCGCACCAGGCGACGCATGATGTAGAGCGGCGCCTCGCCGCCGGCCAGCATGCGCGCCAGCCAATAAAGCGCGGCATCGCAGTCGGACCCGCGCAGGGATTTATGCAACGCCGAAATCAGGTTGTAGTGGCCTTCCTGAGCCTTGTCGTAGAGCGGCGCCCGCTGCTGCACGGCCTTGCCCAGCCCCTCCCGGTCGAGCATGGCGTCGGGCGCCAGGGTGAATAGCTCCTGGGCCAGATTGAGTAGATAACGACCGTCGCCGTCGGCCATTTCACAGACCGCCGCGCGGGCGCTGTCGTCCACCGGCAGGGTACGCCCCTCTTCCCGCTCAGCGCGACCCAGCATGGTCATCAGCGCCTCATCGTCGAGACGGTTGAGGACCAGCACCTGGCAGCGCGACAGCAGCGGCGCGATAACTTCGAAGGAGGGATTTTCCGTGGTGGCGCCGACCAGGATGACCGTGCCGTCTTCGACAAACGACAACAGGCCGTCCTGCTGGGCTCGGTTGAAGCGATGAATTTCGTCGATGAAGAGCACCGTGCCCTGGCCGGCCTCGCGGCGCTCCCGGGCGCGGGCGAAGACCTTGCGCAGATCGGCAACACCGGAAAATACCGCTGACATAGGCTCGAAGACATGGTCGGTATGATCAGCGATCAACCGGGCAATGGTTGTCTTGCCGCAGCCCGGCGGCCCCCACAGCAATATCGAGGACAGCCGGCGCTCGGCCAGGGCCCGGCCCAGTGGCGCGTCGCTTGTCAGAAGATGGTCCTGCCCAACGACCTCGGCCAGGTCTTGCGGCCGTAGGCGGTCGGCGAGTGGCCGTGGCGCCTGGGATTCAAACAGCGTGGACATCATGGGCGCCGCGCCCTGTCCGGACGAGCACCTACAAGCATGGTTCTAGGGCTAGTCCTCGGTCTCGTCGTCACTCTCGACCGGCCCTGAATCCAGGCCCTTGGCATCGGGGTCACGATCAACCAGTTCGATCACCGCCAGGGGCGCCGCATCGCCATAGCGGAAACCGGTGCGAAGCACCCGGGTATAGCCGCCGGCACGCTCGGCGTAGCGCGGTCCCAGGGTGGCAAATAGCTTGCCGGTGACGGTCTCGTCACGCAGCACCGACAAAGCCTGGCGCCTAGCGTGAAGGTCACCGCGCTTGCCCAGGGTAATGAGCTTGTCAACGACCGGGCTCAGTTCCTTGGCCTTGGGCAGGGTAGTGGTGATCTGCTCGTGCTTGAGCAAGGCAACCGCCATGTTCGAAAACATGGCCTTGCGATGGCTCGAGGTGCGGTTGAGCTTTCGGCCGCTCATTCCGTGACGCATGACGCTTGTCCTTTAGTCTGACCAGTCGATCCGGTAACAAAGCCGGATCGGCTAGTAGGATTCCTCGAGCCGCTTGGCGAGCTCTTCGACATTCTCGGGCGGCCAGTCGGTGATTTCCACGCCGAGGGCGAGGTCCATGTGAGTCAGGACCTCTTTGATCTCGTTCAGGGATTTCCGGCCGAAGTTAGGGGTACGCAGCATTTCCTGCTCGGTCTTCTGCACCAGATCGCCGATGTAGACGATGTTGTCGTTCTTGAGGCAGTTGGCCGAACGCACGGAAAGCTCAAGCTCGTCGACCTTGCGCAACAGGTTGGGATTGAACGCCGGCTCAGGCGTATCCACCGGCGCGCGGGCGACATGGGGCTCTTCGAAGTTGACGAACAACTGAAGCTGGTCCTGAAGAATACGCGCCGCCAGAGCGACCGCATCCTCGGGCGCCATGGCGCCGTTGGTCTCGACCTTCATGGAAAGCTTGTCGTAGTCGGTAACCTGGCCGACGCGGGTATTGTCGACCTTGTAGGAAACCTTGGTCACCGGGCTGAACAGCGCGTCCACGGGAATCAGTCCGATGGGCGCATCTTCGGCCCGGCTCAGGGACGCCGGCACATAGCCCTTGCCGGTCTCGACGGTCATCTCCATGGCGAGCTTGGCACCCTTGTCGAGCGTGCAAATGTGATGGTCGGAATCGAGAACCTCGATATCGGCGCCGGTATCGATGGACGCCGCCGTAACATCGCCCGGACCGGACGCCTTAAGGGTAATACGCCGGGGACCCTCGCAATGCATGCGGAGCGCCACGGCCTTGAGGTTAAGTACCAGGTCGGTGACATCCTCACGGACGCCGGGAATCGACGAGAACTCGTGCAGCACGCCCTCAACCTGCACCGACGTAATGGCCGCGCCCTGCAGCGACGACAGCAGAATACGCCGCAGCGCATTGCCAAGGGTCAACCCGAAGCCACGCTCAAGCGGCTCGGCGACGATAGTTGCGGCGCGCAACGCATCAGCGCCGGCGTCGATATCGAGCTTAGTCGGCTTGATAAGCTCTTTCCAATTATTCTGAATCACGTATATGACCCCACGATCAATGGCGGAGCGGTCCCCGCCGTGAATGAATTTTTCCTCGCCTTCGATCCTGCCCCGCTGTAGCGAGGCTGCAAGACCGGACTAGACGCGACGACGTTTTGGCGGCCGGCAACCGTTATGCGGAATTTTGCTCACGTCACGAATGGTCGTGATGACAAAGCCCACTGCCTGCAACGCACGCAACGCCGACTCTCGCCCTGAACCCGGACCCTTGACCTGTACATCCAGGGTTTTCATGCCGTGATCCTGCGCTTTTCGCCCGGCGCTTTCGCTCGCCATCTGCGCGGCATAGGGCGTCGACTTGCGCGATCCCTTGAAGCCCTGCCCGCCGGCCGACGCCCAGGCAATGGTGTTACCCTGGGCATCCGTGATGGTGATGATGGTATTGTTGAACGTGGCATTCACGTGGGCCACGCCCGAGGTAATGTTCTTACGTTCGCGGCGTTTTACCCGCGCTCCGGTTTCCTTGGCCATAGGGCCCCCTATTTCTTCCTGCCGGCGATCGGCCGCGACGGACCCTTGCGGGTACGCGCATTGTTGTGGGTATTCTGGCCCCGCACCGGCAGTCCACGACGGTGACGCAGTCCGCGATAGCAACCCATGTCCATCAAGCGCTTGATATTCATGGCCACGGTCCGCCGCAGATCACCCTCAACCATGTAATCGGCGTCGATGGCCTCGCGGATTTGAATGACCTCGGTCTCGGCCAGTTCATTGACCCGGCGCTCGGGTGGCAGGTTGATCTTGGCGCAGATCTCGCGGGCCTTGGTGCGGCCGATCCCATGGATATAGGTCAACGCGATATCGACGCGCTTGTTGGTCGGTATATTGACACCGGCAATACGGGCCACGGCTAATTCTCCTTATTCACGACAAGCCGCGCCGGAAAACCGGGCACGACCATCTCGCGCAACATATGCTGGGAACGGAGCGCGATTATAGGTACCAGTTCCATCTAGTCAATCGCCTCCGCCGAGATTGGCGCCATGCGAAACGCCAGAGCTGATAACCGCCATGATCTGGCGGGTTACTTCGTTGATCTTGGCCATGCCGTCAACCGTGCGTAGCGCGCCATTGGACTTGTAATAGGGCAGTAACGGCTCGGTCTGCGTGTGATAGACATCAAGACGCACGGTCATGGCCTCGACCGTATCGTCGGGACGGCGGGTAAACTCGGTTCCACCGCAAACATCACAGACATCATCGACCGCCGGCCGATTGACCTCGTCGTGATAGGAGGCGCCGCAGTTGGGGCAGGAAAAGCGGCCCGAAACACGACCGATGAGGCGCGCTTCGTCGACTTCCATCTGCACCACATGATCGATCTGCAGGCCCCTGGCGGCAAGCACTTCATCGAGCGAGCGGGCCTGCTCCAGGGTGCGCGGGAAGCCGTCGAGCACGAAACCACCAGCGCAATCGGGCTCGGTGATGCGCTGGGCAACGATCTCGACAACGATCTCATCGGAAACCAGTTTACCCTCGGCCATGATGGCCTCGGCCTTGCGGCCAATTTCCGTACCGGCTGCAATGGCGGCACGCAACATATCGCCGGTCGAAAGTTGCACCAGCCCCTCGGACTGGGCGATGCGTTTGGCCTGGGTCCCTTTGCCGGCCCCCGGCGGGCCCAGAAGAATTACATTCATCCACGCCTCCCTCGCAACTTCGACTTTTTGATCAAGCCCTCGTATTGATGCGCCAGCAGGTGGGAATGAATCTGCGCCACCGTATCCATGGTGACGGTGATGACGATGAGCAACGACGTGCCGCCGAAGTAGAACGGCAAGGCGTATTGCGAGGTGAGGATTTCCGGCAGCAGACACACAGCCGCCAGATACATCGCGCCTACCACGGTCAATCGCGTCAACACGTAGTCGAGATATTCCGCCGTGTTCTTGCCGGGCCGAATCCCCGGCACGAAGCCGCCATTCTTCTTGAGATTATCCGCCGTATCCGCCGGATTGAAGACCACGGAGGTGTAGAAGAAAGCGAAGAAGATAATACCACTCAAGTAAAGCGCAATGAACAGCGGCTGACCACGGCCGAGATAAGCGTTGATCGCCGAAAGCCACTCGGGGCCCTGGCCGGCATTGAACCCGGCTACGGTGATGGGCAACAGCAGGATCGAAGAGGCGAAAATCGGCGGAATCACACCAGCGGTGTTGAGCTTGAGCGGCAGATGCGAACTCTCGCCGCCAAACATTCGTTGCCCGACCTGGCGTTTGGGGTATTGCACGACGATGCGGCGCTGGGCCCGCTCGATGAATACGATGAAAGTCACCACGGCGACGACCATGACGATGACAAACAGAATAAAGAACGTGGACAGCGCGCCGGTACGCCCCAACTCCAAGGTGCCGGCCATGGCGCTTGGCAGTTGAGCGACAATCCCTGAGAAGATGATCAGAGAAATTCCGTTGCCGACGCCGCGGGCCGTAATCTGCTCGCCCAGCCACATGAGGAAGACCGTGCCGCCAGTCAGGGTAACGACCGTGGAGAACCGGAAGAACAGGCCCGGGTCAATAACCGCGCCGCCGCCCTGGGCCGACATGCCTTCGAGCCCGACGGCGATGCCGTAGGCCTGCAGCGCCGCCAGCACCACCGTGCCGTAGCGAGTGTACTGATTGATTTTCTTGCGCCCGGCCTCGCCTTCCTTCTTCATCTGTTCAAGCTGGGGCGAAACTGTGGACAACAGCTGCATAATGATCGATGCCGAGATATACGGCATGATGTTGAGGGCGAAGATCGTCATGCGCGCCAAGGCGCCGCCCGCCAGCATGTTGAACATGCCGAGGATGCCGCCTGAATTCTGATTAAAAACGCTCTCCAGCGCCGACGGGTCAACCCCGGGAATGGGGATGTAGGTGCCGAGACGATATATGACCAGAGCAATGAGCGTAAACCACAGCCGCTTCTTGAGCTCCGTGGCCTTACCCAAGGCCCCGAAATTCAGATTCGCGGCGAATTGTTCGGCGGCTGACGCCATTCGGCGTTACTCCTGTTTCGCTGACTCTGACTTGGCCTTGGCTTCAGCCTCGGCCCGGATCTTGGCCCGACCTTTGGTCTCGGGCTTAGGCTTGACCGGCGCCACGTTGACCGCGCCGCCCGCCTTCTCAACCGCCGCGACAGCTGCTTTCGAAGCGCCATCCACGTCGATCGCAAGCTTGAACTTGATATCGCCACGGGCCAGCAGACGCAGGCCGTTGGCATTGTCGCGTACCAATCCGACGCCAACCAGGGTGGCGCGATCAACGGTCTTCTTACCATCGAGCTTGCCAGCATCCACGGCGGCTTGGATCTGATCGAGGTTTACCACCTCGAAGTACTTGCGGAACAGGTTATGGAATCCGCGCTTGGGCAAACGGCGAAAGAGCGGCATCTGGCCGCCTTCGAAACCACCCAGGGCAACGCCGCTGCGGGACTTCTGACCATTGTCGCCGCGACCGGCGGTGGTGCCTTTGCCCGAGCCTATTCCCCGGCCAACCCGTCTGCGGGCCTTGCTCGAACCGGGAATATCAGAAAGTTCATTAAGCTTCATCGTTACAGCTTCCTTGTGACGCGCCCCCAAGGGGCACGTTGGCGCGCGAGACTATTCAGCCGGCGTCCTCGACCCGCACCAGGTGCGAAATCTTGTTGATCATGCCGCGAACCGAATGCGTATCTTCAAGCTCACGGGTTCGATGCATCTTGTTCAGGCCCAAACCGATAAGGGTCTGGCGCTGGTCATTCTGCCGCCCGATCGGGCTGTGCACCTGGGTGACGCGGAGAGTCTTGGTGGCCATGATGCTACTCCCTCGCCTCGGCCTGGGCGGCGCTACCCTGGCGGCGGCTGATGATTTCACTCACCTTCTTGCCGCGCTTGGCGGCGATGGCGCGGGGTGAGTTCAGCTTGGTCAGGGCGTCGAAGGTGGCGCGAACCATGTTGTAGGGATTCGAGCTGCCGATCGACTTGGTCACCACGTCCTGGACACCAACGGTTTCGAACACGGCGCGCATTGGACCACCGGCAATGACGCCGGTGCCTGGCGGCGCCGCGCGGAGAACCACATGCCCCGCCCCGAAACGTCCGATGACGTCGTGATGCAACGTCCGGCCTTCGCGTAACGGCACGCGGATCAGCGTGCGCTTAGCCTTTTCGGTGGCCTTGCGGATAGCTTCGGGTACTTCCCGGGCCTTGCCCTTGCCGAACCCGACCCGACCTTTGGTGTCGCCAACCACGACCAGCGCCGCGAAACCGAAGCGCCGGCCGCCCTTGACCACCTTGGCGACGCGGTTGATGCCGACCAGCTTGTCAACGAGTTCACCGTCGTCCGCCATGCGTCCTTCGTAATGTGCCATCAATTCTGCCTTTTGGAACGCTGTGTTCTAGAACGAGAGACCGCCCTCGCGGGCGGCGTCGGCCAGGGCCTTGACCCGGCCATGAAAAAGATAACCGCCGCGGTCAAAAACCACTTCGGTGACGCCCGCCGCAACCGCGCGCTCGGCGACCATAGTGCCGATGCGCGCCGCAGCGTCCTTGTCGGACCCGCCTTTAAGCTCGTCACGCATGGTCTTCTCGACGCTTGACGCCGACGCCAGGGTAACACCGCGACCATCATCGATGATCTGGGCGTAGATATGCTGGTTCGAACGGAACACCGTGAGACGCGGACGGCCACCGGCCGCCTTTCTCAAGCTGCTGCGCACCCGCTGCTGGCGCTTCATAAAGAGATCTCTTGTCGACTTCATGTCTCAGTCCACCCTACTTCTTCTTGCCTTCCTTGCGCCGCACCCACTCGTTGGCGTAACGCACACCTTTGCCCTTGTAGGGCTCGGGCTTGCGGAACCCGCGGATCTCCGCCGCCACCTGACCGACCTTCTGGCGATCAATACCGGAGACGGCGATATGGGTCGGTCGCTCGCAGGCGATCGTGATGCCCTCGGGCATCGGATACTTGATGTCGTGGCTGTAGCCAAGCTGCAGGTTCAGGTCCTTACCTTCAACGGCGGCGCGATAACCAACGCCGACAATTTCCAACTCCACCTTGAAGCCTTCCGACACACCGACGACCATGTTGCTGATGACACTACGTGACGTTCCCCACATGGAACGCGCGCGCTTGCCGTTGTTACGCGGCTTGATGGTCACTTTGCCGTCAGCCGATTCCAAATCGACATCGTCTGTAAAGGTATAGGCAAGCTCACCGAGTTTGCCTTTGACTTTGATTGCCTGGCCGGCAATGTCGACAACGACACCATCGGGAACAGCAACGGGATATTTACCGACGCGGGACATTATTCAACTCCTGAAATCGGCGTCTCTAGAATACACGGCAGAGGACTTCGCCGCCGACGTTGGCGTCGCGAGCCTCGTTATCTGACATGACGCCGCGGGGCGTCGATAGGATCGAGATACCCAAACCGTTGTAGATGGTCGGCAGGTCCTTGATGCCCGAGTAAACGCGGCGTCCAGGCTTGGACACCCGGCTGATCTCGCGGATCACCGGCTCGCCGTCGTGGTACTTGAGCTCGATCTGTAGTTCGGGCTTACCCATGTCCTTTTCGAACTGCGAGTAGCCACGGATATAGCCTTCACGCTGCAGAACTTCGAGTACGCGAACCCGAAGTTTCGACGCCGGGCTTACGACCAGCGGCATGCGTGCGCTTTGTCCGTTCCGAATGCGTGTCAGCATATCGCCAATGGGATCGGTCATCGACATAGGTGTGGTCTCCGTTACCAGCTCGACTTGACGACGCCGGGGATCATCCCCGCCGACGCGAGATCGCGAAACGCGATCCGTGACATATTGAACTTGCGATAATAACCGCGCGGCCGGCCGGTAAGGCCGCAACGGTTACGCAAGCGGACCGGCGCCGAGTTGCGCGGCAGTTCGGTCAACTTGAGCCGCGCCGCGAAACGTTCTTCCGGGGGCAGCGACTGATCATTGGCAATCGCCAGCAAGGCGTTGCGCTTGGCGGCATACTTCGCCACCAGGCGTTTGCGCCGCTTGTTCTTTTCGATTGAGCTAATTCTCGCCATGGACGGGTCCTCTGTTCTAACCGTTGTCCTGGTGCAGATAGGTAAACGGCATGCGGAAGCCGGCCAGCAGCGCCCGTGCCTCATCGTCGGTCTTGGCCGTGGTGACGATGGCGATATCCAACCCCCGAATCTTATCCATATTGTCGTAGTCGATTTCGGGAAACACCAGTTGTTCCGTAAGACCCAGCGCGAAATTGCCGCGTCCATCAAAGCTTTTAGGTGACACGCCGCGAAAGTCCCGAACCCGCGGCAGCGCGATGGTCACCAAGCGGTCAAGGAATTCGTACATATATGTCTGACGCAAGGTGACCTTGCAGCCGATCTCCATACCTTCGCGCAGCTTGAACGTCGCAACCGAGCGTTTGGCCCGGATGACGATGGGTTTGCGCCCGGTAATCGCCGTTATGTCGGCCACCGCCGAGGCGATCACCTTGCTGTCGGCAACGGCTTCGCCGACACCCATGTTGACCACGATCTTCTCAAGCTTGGGCACCTGCATGGGGTTCTTGTAGCCAAACTGCTTCTGCAGGTCCGCTCGGATGACCGTGTCGTATATTTCACGTAAACGGGTCGCCATTATCTTTTCCTCCAGCCCGGATCTAGACGTCGATAACTTCGCCGGAGCGCTTGGCGAAGCGCACCTTGCGGCCGTTATCGAGGACCCGGATGCCAACCCTGGTCGGCTTATCGAGTTTGGGATCGACCAGGGCGATGTTCGAGATGTGAAGCGTGGCTTCCTTCTCGACAATGCCGCCGGCGCCGGTAGCCGAGGGACGGGTGTGGCGCTTTATCATGTTGACGCCCTGGACCAGAACACGGCCCTCCTTGCGCTCAACCCTGAGAACGTCGCCCTTCTTGCCTTTGTCCCGGCCGGAAATCACGATTACGTTGTCGCCCTTCTTGATGCGGCACGCGTGACTGGCCCGTGAGTTCTGACTCATTACAGCACCTCCGGGGCGAGCGAGATAATCTTCATGAACTTCTTGCCGCGCAGCTCACGGGTGACGGGTCCAAAAATGCGGGTGCCGATGGGCTCGTTCTGGGGCGAGATCAATACGGCGGCATTGGTGTCGAAGCGGATGGCGGTGCCATCAACTCGGCGAATTTCCTTTTTCGTGCGCACGATAACCGCGCGATGCACGTCGCCCTTCTTGACCCGGCCACGAGGGATCGCGTCCTTTACCGACACCACGATAACATCGCCCACGGACGCGGTCATGCGCTTCGATCCACCCAGCACCTTGATGCACTGCACTCGGCGCGCGCCTGAGTTGTCAGCGACATCCAGGTTGGTTTGCATCTGAATCATAGTCTAAATCCTTTTCCCGTGAGGCAAAATGCCGTCACGCGGGCTCCGCAATTACTTCCCACGTCTTACGCTTCGATATGGGTCGGGTTTCTCGAATGCTGACCTTGTCTCCCGGCGCGCACCGATTGTCTTCGTCATGGGCCGCGTACTTCTTCGAACGACGGATGAACTTCTTGTACATGGGATGCATGACCCGGCGCTCGACCCGAACAATGACAGTTTTGTCGCCACCAGCCGTGACCACGGTTCCTTGCAACACTCGTTTAGGCATTTCCGCCCTCCTCAGGACGCGGCGCGGGACTTGTCCCGCATGATTGTCTTGGTCCGCGCAATGTCGCGGCGCACTTGGCGCGCCCGCGCGGTGTTTTCAAGCTGGCCGGTGGCTTTCTGGAAACGCAGGTTAAACGCCTCCTTCTTAAGCCCCATAAGCCCGTCTTTCAGTTCGTCCAGGCTCTTGGCCCGCAAATCGTCGGCTTTCATAGTCTTATTCCTTCGTCAGCGCCTAGAGTTCGTCCGCGCGCACGACGAATCGTGTCGCCATGGGCAGCTTGGCGGCGCCACGTTCGATCGCCGTTTTAGCCAGATCGAGAGCGACACCGTCGACCTCGAACATGACCCGTCCCGGCTTGACCCGGCACATCCAGTACTCCGGCGACCCCTTGCCCTTACCCATACGCACTTCAGCCGGCTTGGTGCTGACCGGGACGTCGGGAAATATCCTGATCCAGACCCGACCGGTACGCTTGAGATGGCGCGTGATCGCCCGCCGCGCCGCTTCAATCTGGCGCGCCGTAACACGACCGGGCTTGATAGCCTTGAGGCCAAAGGCACCAAAGTTGAGATTGGTCCCACCCTTGGCGTTGCCATGCACGCGACCCTTATGGGCCTTGCGGTATTTAGTTCGCTTGGGGCTTAACATCTACGTTCGTCCTTCTTTCGGCGGGCCGGCGGCTTAGGGCCGGCCACCCCCGACGGTCTGCTGTCCCTGGGCACGCTTATCCTGGGCCATGGGGTCGTGCTCCATGATTTCGCCCTTGAACACCCACACCTTGACACCGCAGCTGCCATAGGTGGTGCGCGCCGTGGTGACGCCGTAATCGATATCGGCGCGCATCGTGTGAAGCGGCACCCGGCCTTCGCGGTACCACTCGATCCGGGCGATCTCGGCGCCGCCGAGGCGGCCGCCGCAATTGATCCGGATGCCCTGAGCGCCAAGACGCATGGCCGACTGAACGGCGCGCTTCATAGCGCGGCGGAAACCGATACGGCGCTCGAGCTGCTGAGCAATGTTCTCGGCAACCAACTGGGCGTCAATCTCCGGCTTGCGGATTTCAACGATATTGATGTGTACGTCCGAGCTGGTCAGCTTGGCCAGTTCGCTGCGCAACTTCTCAATGTCGGCGCCCTTCTTGCCGATAACCACGCCGGGACGCGCCGTGTGAATGGTGATCCGCGCCTTCTTGGCCGGCCGCTCGATGACGATCTTGCTGACACCGGCCTGACTGAGACGCTTCTTGAGAAAATCTCTCAGACGAATGTCCTCGTGCAACAGATCGGCGAAGTCGGTGCTGGCGTACCACCGCGAATCCCATGTGCGGTTGATGCCAAGGCGCAAACCGATCGGGTTGACCTTATGACCCATTAGAGCTGCTCCTCGCGTTCGCGCACAACGACCGTGAGGTTGCTGAACGGCTTCAAAATTCTTGCGGTGCGGCCGCGGGCACGGGGTCGCCAGCGCTTCATCACCATGGACCGACCGACGACGGCCTCGGCGACAAACAGCCGATCGACGTCAAGGTCGTGATTATTCTCCGCATTGGCGATCGCCGACTGCACCACCTTGCGCACATCAACGGCAATGCGCCGTTGAGAAAAAGCCAACTGACCCAAGGCGCTCTCGACCGAAAGGCCGCGAATGCTCTGGGCCACCAGATTGAGTTTCTGGGGGCTGACGCGGATCGTCCGCGCGATGGCAATGGCTTCGTTATCGGCCAGTCGCCGCTGCTTTGCCTGCTTGCTCATCGTCCCTAGACCCTCTTCACCTTCTTGTCGGCGGTGTGGCCGTAATAGGTGCGGGTCGGCGAAAACTCACCGAGCTTGTGCCCCACCATATTTTCATTCACCAGCACAGGTACGAACTTGCGGCCGTTGTGCACGCCAAACGTCAGACCGACGAACTGCGGCAGAATGGTCGACCGACGCGACCAGGTGCGAATTACTTCCTTACGTCCCGAGCTTCGCGACACTTCTGCCTTTTTCAGCAGATAGCCGTCGATGAACGGACCTTTCCAAACAGAACGAGCCACGTGCCTCGCCTCCTACTTCTTCTTGCGCCGGCGGCGCAAGATCATCGAGTCTGTCTTTTTGTTCGACCGGGTACGCTTACCCTTGGTCGGCATGCCCCACGGCGTTACGGGATGGCGACCGCCCGAGGTTCGGCCTTCGCCGCCGCCATGGGGGTGATCTACCGGGTTCATGGCAACACCGCGAACCGAAGGCCGTTTGCCGAGCCAGCGGTTGCGTCCAGCCTTGCCGAGATTGATATTCTGGTGATCCGGGTTCGACACCGCGCCAATGGTTGCCATGCACTCGGCCCGCACCATGCGCTGCTCGCCGGAGCTGAGGCGCAGCAAAGCGTAACCGGCATCCTTGCCGACCAGCTGGGCGTAGCCCCCAGCGGCGCGCGCGATCTGGCCACCCTTCTTGGGTTTCATCTCAATGTTATGGATGATGGTGCCGACCGGAATGTTCTGCATGGGCATGGCATTGCCTGGCACGATGTCGGCGTGCTCGCCTGAAATCACCGTAGCGCCCGGCTGCAACCGCTGAGGCGCCAGGATATAAGACAGCTCACCGTCCTCATACCGGATCAGGGCAATGAAGGCCGACCGATTGGGGTCGTACTCGAGGCGCTCGACCGTTGCCGGCATGTCGAATTTGCGACGTTTGAAGTCAACTATGCGGTAGCGCTTCTTGTGACCGCCACCACGCCGACGAACGGTAATCCGGCCGGCGTTGTTGCGGCCGGCGCTCTCCGACAGGCCTTCGGTCAGCGCCTTGACCGGCTTGCCCTTATAGAGCGCCGAGCGGTCAACCAGCACCAGCTCGCGCTGGGACGGTGTATTGGGATTGAAAGACTTGAGGGCCATCGCCTAGATCCCCGTGGTGATATCGATCCGCTCACCCTCGGCAAGGGTAACGATCGCTTTTTTATAGTCGGCGCGTTTGCCGAGGCGGCCGCGGAAGCGCTTGATCTTGCCGCGCATGTTGAGGGTGTTCACCTTGGTGACCTTGACGCCGAAAAGCTCTTCGATCCCGGCTTTGATCTCGCGCTTTGTGGCATCGCGGGTTACCCGAAAGGTCAATTGATTGTGCTCGGCGCCCTGGGTCGACTTTTCAGTCACAACCGGTGCGAGGATCACGTCGTATTTGCGTTCCGGGTTCATTTGAGGCGCGCCTCCAGATATTCGACCGCGGCGCGGGTCAGCACCAGCGTGTCGCAGCGCAGAATGTCGTAAACGTTGGCGCCTTGCTGCGGCAGCAGATCGATACCATGCAGATTGGCCGCGGCGCGGGAGAAATTGTCATCAACCTCGGGACCGTCGATGAACAGGGCGCGCTTGAGGCCCAGCTTGTCGAGAACGGACACCAGGGACTTGGTCTTTGGATCCTTAAGCGCCGCCGTCTCCAGCACAATCAGGTTGCCGTCGGCCTGCTTGGTCGACAAGGCGGTTTTCAGGGCTAGCTTGCGGACCTTCTTGGGCAACGAAAACCCATGATCGCGAACCACCGGACCGAAGGTCACGGCGCCACCACGAAACTGCGGCGCTTTGGTGGTGCTGTGACGCGCACGGCCGCCACCCTTCTGGTTGGAAATCTTGCGGGTTGATCCGCGGATCTCGGATATCTGCTTGACCTTGTGGTTGCCCGAACGGCGCTTGGCCAGCTGCCAGCGCACCGTGCGCTGCAGAATGTCGGCCCGCGGCGGTAGACCAAACACTTCCTCGGCGAGTTCAATATCGCCGGCGCCCTTGTTCTCGAGCGTGGTGACTTTACACTTCACCGAGTTCACTCCTTATCTTCGCCAGCATCATTGCCGGCATCGTCGGAAACAACGTCTTCGCTGGGCACTTCGACGGCGGCGTCTTCCGCCGGCGCGTCTTCCGCTGGCGCCTCTTCCGCACCGCCCAAAAGGCCGGCCGGGAAAGGCACACCATCAGGCAGCGTCCGCTTGATGGCGTCGGAAATCAGGACGTAGCCGCCCTTGGAGCCGGGTACCCCGCCCCTGACCAAAATCAGACCGCGCTCGACATCAACCTGGACGATTTCGAGGTTCTGAACAGTGACCCGCCCGTCGCCCATGTGGCCGGCCATCTTATGGCCCTTGAACACCTTGCCCGGGTCCTGGCATTGGCCGGTCGAGCCGGGCAGACGGTGTGCCAGGGAAACACCATGGCTGGCACGCTGTCCGGAGAAATTGTGGCGCTTCATGACACCGGCGAAACCCTTGCCGATCGAGGTGCCGACCACATCGACGTACTGCCCCGAGATGAAGTGCTCGGGCGACAGGGTGGCGCCGACGTCGAGCAGGCAGTCCGCATCGACCCGGAATTCGGCAATTTTTCGCTTGGGCTCAACCCGCGCCTTGGCGAAATGGCCGCGCATGGGCTTGGAGACGTTCTTTACCTTGACCGCGCCAACGCCAAGCTGCACGGCGGTATAGCCATTGCGTTCGATATCGCGGACGGCAAGGACCTGGCAGCCGTCCATCTTCAGTACCGTGACCGGTACATGGGCGCCATCCGCGTTGAATACGCGGGTCATCCCCAGTTTTTCAGCAATTACACCGGATCGCATGGATCCCACTCCCTAAAGCTTGATCTCGACATCGACACCGGAGGCCAGGTCGAGCTTCATGAGCGCGTCCACGGTCTGGGGTGTCGGATCGATGATGTCGAGAAGCCGCTTGTGTGTGCGAATTTCGAATTGCTCACGCGACTTCTTGTCGATGAACGGCGAACGCAGCACAGTGAAGCGCTCAATCCGGGTCGGCAGCGGGATTGGTCCCCGCACCCGCGCACCGGTGCGCTTGGCCGTATTGACGATCTCGCCGGTCGACTGGTCGAGCACGCGGTGATCGAACGCCCTCAATCGGATGCGAATATTTTGATTGTCCATAGCCATAGTTTCGTCTCTCCGATATCCGGCAGTTGCCGAGAACGCTCTACTCGATGATGCTTATAACGACACCGGCGCCGACCGTTCGGCCGCCTTCGCGAATGGCGAAACGCAAGCCTTCGTCCATGGCGATCGGCGCGATCAGGTTAACCTTCATGGTCACGTTATCGCCCGGCATGACCATCTCGACGCCCTCGGGCAACTCGATGGAACCGGTGACGTCCGTGGTGCGGAAGTAAAACTGCGGCCGGTAGTTCGAGAAAAACGGCGTGTGACGGCCACCCTCCTCTTTCGACAACACATATGTCTCCGCCGTGAACTTGGTGTGCGGCGTAATCGCACCAGGCTTCGACAACACCTGACCGCGTTCAACTTCCTCGCGCTTGATGCCGCGAAGCAGAACACCGATATTGTCACCCGCCTGACCTTCGTCGAGCAGCTTGCGGAACATCTCGACACCCGTACAAACCGTCTTCGTGGTGTCCTTGATACCGACAATCTCGATATCCTCGCCGGTCCGAACAATACCGCGCTCAACACGACCCGTGACAACCGTACCGCGGCCCGAAATCGAGAACACATCCTCGATCGGCATTAGGAACGGCAGATCAACTGGACGATCAGGCGTCGGGATGTACTCATCAACCGCCGCCATCAGACGAGCGATTGATTCCTTCGCCATCTCGCTGTCGTCGCCCTCCAGCGCCTTCAGCGCCGAACCGGTGACAATCGGAATGTCGTCGCCCGGGAAGTCATAAAGGCTCAGCAACTCACGAACCTCAAGCTCGACAAGCTCGAGAATCTCTTCGTCGTCCACCTGATCAGCCTTGTTGAGATAGACCACAAGCGCCGGCACACCGACCTGACGAGCCAGCAAAATGTGCTCCCGGGTCTGCGGCATGGGACCGTCAGCCGCCGAAACAACCAGAATAGCGCCGTCCATCTGCGCCGCACCGGTGATCATGTTCTTCACATAGTCAGCATGGCCCGGGCAATCCACATGGGCGTAGTGACGCGCCTCGGTCTCGTACTCCACATGGGCCGTGTTGATGGTGATGCCGCGCTCACGTTCCTCCGGCGCCTTGTCGATCTTGTCGAAATCGACAAACTCTGCACCACCCGACTCCGAAAGGATCTTCGTGATCGCAGCCGTCAACGTCGTCTTGCCATGATCAACGTGGCCAATCGTGCCGACATTGACATGCGGCTTCGTACGTTCAAACTTTTGCTTCGCCATCGCTTGTACTC
>CAZYDR010000010.1:0-50872 GCA_964645285.1 uncultured Alphaproteobacteria bacterium | reverse complement strand
TTTTTGTGTCGGAGGTCGACATCGATTCAGACAGCCGCTTCAGCTTCGACCTCGAGGCGATTCCGCGCGACGCCCTCGACAGCGCTCTGAACGCGGATGCCGAGGCCCCCTTCCGGGTCGAGCTGCCCGAAGAGTCACTCAGCGGTAACCTGGCCCTGTGGGACCGGGGCGCTTTTGTCGACGCCTGGGAGCGAAACCTGTCGACGCGCCCCCCACCCGGCCTGATGTCGTCGGCCGCCATCGACGACAGCGACGGCGACGACGACGGCATCCTCGAACCCGACGACCCCGCCGAGATTCAGATCCTGGTGACCAACAACGGGCCCGGCATCGCCTACGATGTCATTGTCGTGATCGATCCCGCAACGCTCCCGGCCTGGGCGCCTATCTGAGGTCAGCGGCGGCCATGGAGTCGCGCGCTTTTCCGGTCTTTAGCTATGATTCCGCCGCCCGCGCGGACTGGGCCGCCCGCTTCCGGGTCGCGGATAATCCTCAGGCCGAGGCCGACTGGCCGGTTCATGGCATCGCCTATGAGGATGAAGATCTGCAATGGGTTACCGAGGAAATTGCCTTCACCTTCGTCGACTTCGTGGCCAGAGATAAACGCTACGCGGAATGCTTCGCGCCGGTATCACGGGGCGCGTGGCATGGCAGCATGGTGCCGACCCGGGATTTTCTTGCACTTAACGACGAAGAAGCGCACGGGAAAGTCCCCTACGTCCTGTTGGTTGATGAGTCCAACCGGCTTCACCGCGCCGTCGTTAATGACAGGCTGATCGACGCCGCGCGACGCTGCGCTGCGTTCTGGCGCGGCTTGCAGGAACTGGGTGGCATAGGCAACTCCCACGCCCAGGCGCTGCTCGAGAAAGAAAAAGCCGCCTGGGCGGAGGCCAAGGCGCGCGACATCGAAGCATCAAAGGGAGGGGATGCGCCAGCGACCGAACAACCGGTAGCCGATGTTCCGGTAGACCTTGAAGCAGCCGCCGTGGTCGAAGCACCGGCGCCGGTCAAGGATCTCGAGGCGGTGTCACCGGACGAGGCTTACATCGAAACCCCGCGTTGCACGACCTGTCACGAGTGCATCGAGATAAACACCAAGATGTTTGCCTACGACGATAACATGCAGGCCTACCTCACCGATCTCGAAGCGGGGAGCTTTCGCCAGCTCGTCGAGGCGGCCGAGAACTGCCAGGTCGCCATCATCCATCCGGAAAACCGTGGAACGATAGCGAACCCGGCCTGGACGAGCTTATCAGTCGCGCGGATACATTCACCTAAGCGGCCAATCCGCACCTCAGAATCTCTAGTTCAGTACCGCCGAGAGCGGACATATCGTTAGCCCGGCTCAATGCCCGGTGATTGATTAAGATCGGACGGCGCAAGGCGCAAGGGATTCGGTTTGACGCAGGTCTCGATTCGAGTCCCCGTGGCTTGTAAAGCGCGCTGGCGAGGGGCCTTGGCTTCTGCTAGTTAGAAGCGGCGCAGGGACATGTTTCGCGGGGTCGTCGAGGGACGCCCCTGGCAAGGGAGAGCGGCCATGAGAAATCAAGCAAGAGTCGTGGTTATCGGCGGCGGCGTCGTTGGCGTTTCGATGCTTTACCACCTGACCAAAAAGGGCTGGTCGGACGTGGTGCTGGTTGAGCGCAAGGAACTCACCTCGGGGTCGACCTGGCACGCGGCGGGACTGCTGCCGCTGTTCAACATGAGCTACAGCGTCGGCCAGCTTCATAAGTATGCGGTGCAGTTCTATCCAATAATTGAAGAAGAGACCGGCATGGATGTGGGGTTTCGGGCGGTCGGCAATATCCGCCTGGCCATGAACCAGGACCGCATGGACGAATACCACCAGTATGCCGGGGTCGCCGCGACCATCGGCGTGCGGGTCGATTTCCTGACCCCCGACGACATCAAAGACCTGTGGCCCATGTGTAATGTCGACGGCCTGGTCGGCGGCATCGTCCATCCCGAGGACGGATATATCCAGCCCGCCAACGTGACCCAGGCGATGGCCGCGGGCGCCCGCGCCGGCGGCGCCGAGATCAACCGCAACACCACGGTCACCGCCATCGAGCGTACGGCGGGCGGCGATTGGCTGGTCAGGACCGACAAGGGCGACATCACCTGCGAGCACGTGGTCTCGGCGACCGGCAATTTCGCCCGCCAGACCGGCGCCATGGTCGGCCTCGACATTCCAGCCATCCCGGTCGAGCACCAGTTCATCGTCACCGAGGCGCACCCGAAAATTCTCGCCCGCCACGAACAGGGCCTGCCAGAAATGGGCGTACTGCGCGAGTCCGACGGCTCATGGTACATGCGCGAGGAGGCTGGCGGCCTGCTACTCGGCCCCTACGAGCATGGCGCGCCAGCCTGTTATGTGGACGGCCCCTCGGACGATGCCGAATACGAGCTGTTCCCCGCCGACCTTGACCGCCTGGAGCCCCATATCGAGGCCGCCATCAACCGGGTGCCGGCGTTCGGCGAGGCCGGAGTCAAGGAGGTCTTCAACGGCGCCATCGCCTACACCCCCGACGGCAATCCCATGGTCGGACCGGCCTGGGGCATACCCAACTTCTGGATCAACGAGGGTCACAGCTTCGGCATCACCGCCGCCGGCGGCGCCGGCTGGCAACTGGCCGAGTGGATCGTCGACGGCGAGCCCACGGTCGACATGCTCGGCGTCGATCCCCGGCGCTACGGCGACTACGCCTCAAAGGGCTATCTCGTTGCCAAGAACGAGGAGTCCTACGCCAACGTCTTCGTCATCCATTATCCCGACGAGGAGCGCCCGGCGGGCCGCCCCCGGCGCACGGCGCCGTGCTACGACCGGCTCAAGGACCTGGGCGCGGTGTTCGGCCAGAAGTTCGGCTGGGAGCGGGCCAACTGGTTCGCCCCCGAAGGCGTCGCCCAGGAGGACCATTGGTCGTTCCGCCGCTCGAAATGGTTCGAGCACGCCAAAAACGAGGCCCTCAACGTGGCCGAAAACGTCGGCCTGCTCGACATGACGGCCTTTGCCAAGTGCCGGGTCTCGGGCCCCGGCGCGCGGGACTTCCTCGACAACCTGCTGGCCAACCACCTGCCCAAGGCGCTCGGCCGGGTCGGGCTGTGCCATGCCCTCAACACCCGGGGCGGGGTCCATTCCGAGTTTACGGTGATCCGCGAGGCCGAGGACTCCTATTACCTGGTCTCCGCCGGCGCCTATCAGCGCCTAGACCACGACTGGCTGACCAGGCACATGCCGACCGAAGGCTCGGTACAGTTCCAGAACCTGACCAACGCCATGGGCGTGCTGGTGGTCTCAGGGCCCAAGGTGCGCGACCTCATGAGCCGCATCACCGACGCCGATCTGTCGAGCGCGGCGTTCCCCTGGTTGACCTCCCAGAAAATCTCGGTCGGCCAGGCGTCGGCGCGGGCGGCGCGGGTCAACTTCGTCGGTGAGCTGGGCTGGGAACTGCACCATCCTATCGAATGCCAGAACCATATCTTCGATGCCATCATGGAGGCCGGCGCTGACCTCGGCATCAAGCCCTTCGGCATTCGCGCCATGGACATGCTGCGCATCGAGAAGTCCTACCGCATGGTCGGCACGGAACTGTCGATCGAATACGCCGCCTTCGAATCCGGCCTGCAGCGCTTCGTTCATCCCAACAAAGGCAGCTTCATCGGCCGCGACGCCCTGGTCGAATGGCAACAGAAGGGCTTTGCCAACGAGATGGTGACCATGGCGGTGAGCGACATAACCGACGCAGACCCGTTAGGTAACAATCCGATCTTCGAGGGCGGCAAGATGGTCGGCCGGGCGACTTCGGGCAACTACGGCCCGCGCCTCGACACCTCCTTCGTCATGGCCATGGTGCCGCCGTCCCTAGCCGCCGAGGGCACCGAGCTTGAGATGGACGTCCTCGGCACCCGCCACAAAGTCACCGTGGTCGGCGAAAGCCCCTACGACCCGGACAACGAGAAACTGCGCGCTTAGGTCTGGCGGCGACTTCAACATGGTAACGCTCGTCGGCACCCTGCTGGCCACAAGCCTCGCCCTCGGGCTCATCGCCCTCGGCGTCAGGTCGCGGCGTTGGTTCGCCGGGCGGCCCGCTCCTATTCAGTTTTGGCGCGGGCTGCTGCGTCTACCGCGCAGCTTCCTGGTCGATGTCCACGCGGTGGTCATGCGCGACCCCTATGCGGCGCGCATGCACGCGGCGGTAGCCGGCGGCTTCCTCTCTACCTTGGCGCTGGCCCTGCTGATCTATGTGATGGGGTCCGGCAACGCCGGCCTCGGCTGGGGCTTGCTGGTGACCCTGGCGGTCATGGGTGTTGGCGCGGCCATGGTCGCCTGGCGCCGTATCAGCCGGCCGGCCGGGCGGTTGTCCCGGGGGGCGTTCAAGCGTCTGTCGTTCAGTTTGTTCGCTTTTGTCGCCTTTCTGGCCGTCGCCAAGCTGCCCTCGGGTGGCTGGTATCACGCGGCGTTGGTCGGAGTGCTCGGTATTTGGGCGTGTCTTGAGATGATTGCCCTGGCGCCGTTCGGCCCCATGCGCCACGCGGTGCTCGGCGCCATGCATCTGGTCTGTCACCCCCGGTTCGAGCGCTTCGATGCGGTGCGACCCGTGACCGCGCTCGAACCCCTCGATCTCGATGCCGACAAGCTCGGCGCCGAGATGCCCACGGACTTTACCTGGAACCGGTTGCTGAGTTTCGATGCTTGTGTCCAGTGCGGCCGCTGCCAGCGCGCCTGTCCCGCTTTCGGGGCCGGCCTGCCCCTCAACCCCAAGAAGCTGATCCAGGACATCTGCGCGGCCAGCGCCGTCACGGGCGACGACAGCGCCTATCAGGCCGAGCCCCACCCCGGCCGGACCAATGGCGAGGGCAGGGGTGGGCGCGATCTTCCCCTGGTCGGGAACGAGGCCATGATCCATCCGGACACCCTGTGGTCCTGCACCACCTGTCTGGCCTGCGTCCATTCCTGCCCGATGATGATCGAGCATGTCGACGCGGTGATCGCCCTGCGCCGCTTCGAGACCCTCGAGTGCGGCGCTACTCCGGCCAAGGCGTTGGCCCTGCTCGACGAACTGCGGGCCACCGACAATCCCGGCGGCCGGTCCCTGGCCAGCCGCCTCGACTGGGCCACGGATTTGGCGATTCCGCTGATCAAAGAGGGCGAGCCGCGCGATGTGTTGCTGTGGCTCGGCGACGGTGCCTTCGACCTGCGCGGCCAGCGCACGCTGCGCGCCCTGGTCCGTCTGATGCGGCGCGCCAATATTGACTTCGCGGTGCTTGGCGAGGCTGAACTCGACGTCGGCGACATCGCCCGGCGGCTCGGCGACGAGGCAACCTTTCAGGATCTTGCCTGGCGCAATATCGAGACCCTGGCGAGGTTCGATTTCCAGCGTATCGTCACAGCCGACCCCCATGTGCTTCATTCCCTGCGCAGCGAGTACCTGGCCATTGGCGGCGACTACATGGTGGTTCATCATACAGCCCTGCTTGCCGGCCTGGTGGTGACTGGTGTTCTGAAGATCGCCCGCACCAGCAGCCAGCGTCTGACCATTCACGATCCCTGCTATCTCGGCCGCTACCAGGGTGAGACCGCCGCGCCGCGCACGATCATGGCGGCCATCGGCGGCGACCTGGTGGAGATGAAACGCTCCGGCGAGTTTTCCCGCTGTTGTGGCGGCGGCGGCGGGGCGCCTATCACCGATATCGTCGGCGAGCAGCGTATTCCCGACACTCGCATGGACGACGTCCGCAAGGTCGGCGCCGAGACCGTGGCCGTGGCCTGTCCCAATTGCGCGGTCATGCTCGAAGGCGTCACCGGCCCGCGCCCCGAGGTCATGGATATAGCCGAGTTGCTGCTCGATGCAGTGGAGGGGGCTTCGTGACGCCGGTGCGGCGTGACCCCCGAAAAGACCGGCAACGGGTGCGAAGACGCGCGCCGACAGCTGCCGCCGAGGTGGCGGTCACGATCATCGACGATCCTGCCTGTCTGATTTTTGCCGTGCCCGACCTGCCCGACGGCAAGCTGTCGTCCCATGACTGCGACATGCTGGGTGCGGCGCGAATCCTCGCCGACGCCCTGTCCGGCGCGGTGGCGGTGGTGGCCATCGCCGGCGAGGACGATTTTGCCGCCGCCGGGGCCGACCAGCTGGTCGAGGTTCGCGGCGGCGCCTTCATGGGCTATCGCCCCGAGGCCCGGGCCACGGTGGTCATCGAGGCCATTGCCCAGTTCTCGCCGCGCCATGTGCTGTTTCCCGACATCGCCACCGACGGTGGCCATGTGGGCCGGCTGGTGGCGGCGCGTCTCGGTGAGCGGGCGGCGGGAAATGTCCAGCGCATCGAGGGCACGGATATCGAACGGAGGGGCGGCGGTGGCACCCTCGACTACGTCGTGGCCGCGCCGCGGGTTCTGTTGATCGCGGCCGAGGCGGCGGAACCGGTTAGCGGCGCGCGTTTCGAGGCCAAGGTGATCGGCAGCACGTCGGCCCAGGGCGACCAGCGCCTCGCCGACGGCGGGCTGCAGGCCATCGATCCCAATGCGGTGCCCCTGGCCGAGGCCGATTTCATCGTCGCCGGCGGCAGCGGCGTCAGCGACTGGGAAGCCTTTCATCGGGTCGCCGCGGCCTTGGGCGCCACCGAGGGGGCGAGCCGGGTGGTCTGCGATTCCGGCGTCATGGCCCGCGACCGGCAAGTGGGCGCTTCCGGCACCCTGGTCGATCCGCGCTGCTATCTCGCCTTCGGTATTTCCGGCGCCACCCAGCATCTCCAGGGCATTCAGCGTTGCCAGCGGGTGGTGGCGGTCAACACCGACCTCCACGCCGCCATGGTCAAGCGCGCCGATCTCTCAATCATCGCCGACGCCCAGGCAGTCATGCCGGCCCTGGCCGATCTCATGGAGGGCAAGCGTCGTGGCGATTGATGTTGCCGTGCTGCTATCCGCTGGACGCCACCCGGTCAGTGGCCGGGGGCGCCGGGCGCCCGGTGATGCTCGTGCGCTCAAGCTGGCGCTTGAGCTGCTTTCCGAACCTCGGGCGGTCCACGCGGGCGACCCGGCGACACCCTCGCTGCGCGACTATCTGGGTATGGGACTCGACGCCGTCACGGTGCTCGATTTGCCACCGGAGGCGGACCCGGTGCCGGCGCTGATTCGTCATCTGGAAACCACGCCGCCGGATCTGGTGTTAGCCGGCTGTCGGGCCGAGACCGGCGAGGACAGCGGCATGGTTCCCTACATTATCGCCGAGGCCCTGGGCTTCGCCATGGTGCCGGGCATAGTCGAGATCATATCGATCGACGATGGCGCGGTGCGGCTGCTCCAGGCCCTGCCACGGGGCCAGCGCCGGGCCATCACAGCGCCGCTGCCCCTGGTGGCTACCGTCGATATGGCCGCTCCGGCGCCGCGCCAGAACACCTTTGCTATCGCTAGGCGTGGACGTATCCATAGGGTCGCCGCCGAAGCGGTGAGTGACAGCGAGCGAGCCGGCTGGCAGACCAGTCCGGCGCGACAACGACCGCGCCGACTGGGCGCCTCCATCAGCGGCCTCAGCGCCGCCGAGCGCCTGAGCGCTCTGACCGAAGCGCCCGCTGGGGCTGGCCAACAGTTAATCGGACCGACCCCGGACGACGCGGCCCAGGCGATCTACTATTACCTGATCGAACAGCGTATTCTGCCACCGCCCACGGGTAAGGAGGAATCACCATGACATCAAACGATCCCCTCTACATGGCGCGAAACACCATGGGCGCCGGTCTGACCGATACGGAAGACCGGGTCGATATGAAACGCTTGCGTGGTTATCGCCTGGGCCGGGTGCAGGCGCAGTTGCGTCGGCGCGATCTGGGCGCCGTGGTGCTGTTCGATCCGATCAACATTCGCTACGCCACGGGCAGCCGCAACATGACCGTGTGGGTGCTGTACAACGCGGCGCGTTGCGCCTTCGTGCCGGTCGAGGGCCAGACGGTGTTGTTCGAGTTCCCGCGCTGCGAGTTTCTTGCCAAGGGTCTCGTGACCATCGCCGAGGTGCGCCCGGCCAAGCCGTGGTACTACTTCGGCGTCGGCGAGAATATCGCCGCCCAAGCTATCGCCTGGGCCGATGAGATCGCCGCCCTGGTGACCGAGCACTGTGGCGGCAACAAGCGTCTGGCCCTCGACCACGGTAATTTTCAGGGCACTCGGGCGCTCGAAGCGCTGGGTATCGAACTCCATGACGGCCAGGAGGTTCTGGAGCAGGCTCGGGTCATCAAGTCGGCTGACGAGATCGCCTGTATGAACGTCGCCATCACCGCCTGCGAGACCGGCATGGCCCGCATGTACGAGGCGCTGGCGCCGGGCATGACCGAGAATGAGCTGTGGGCGATTCTCCACGAGACCAACATCGCCATGGGCGGCGAGTGGATCGAGACCCGGCTGCTGGCCTCGGCGGGCGCACCAATCCGTGATTCCACGAGTGCAGCGACAAGGTCATCCGGGCCGGCGAGCTGGTCGCCTTCGATTCCGACCTGATCGGTCCGTTCGGCTACTGCGCCGATATTTCTCGCACCTACTTCTGTGGCCCGGCCGACCGTCGGACGAGCAACGCCGGCTCTATACCATTGCCCATGAGCAGATCGAGACCGGCATCGCCAGGCTCAAGCCCGGCCTGACCTTCCGCGAGTACAGCGAGGCGGCGTCGCGCATGCCCAACGAGTCTGTCGCCGGGTCCTACTCGGTGGCGGTCCATGGGGTCGGCATGTGCGACGAGTGGCCGGCGGTGGTCTATATGCGGGACTGGGACGAGAGCGCTTACGACGGCGTCTTCGAGCCCGGCATGACAATTTGCGTTGAAAGTTACATCGGCGTCGAAGGCGGGCTCGAAGGGGTCAAGCTTGAAGAACAGGTATTGATTACCGAGAACTGTATTCAGCGGCTTTCGACCTTTCCCTACGAGGACGTGTTGTTGGCGTGAGCAAAGCCGTGAAGCGTCTCGCCATCGCCCGGCTGTGGCACGAGGGCAATTCGTTTTCGTCGGTGCCGACCACCGCCGAGAGCTTTCGCGCGGTCGAGTGGCATCAGGGCGACGCTGCCGTTGCCTTCCACCGGGGCAACGTCACCGAGGGCGGCGCGGCGGTCGCCTTTCTCGACGAGCATCCCGACTGGCAGGGCGTCTTTCTGCGCTGTGCCGGAGCCTCGCCCGCCGGGCCGTTGCCTGTCGGTCTCCACGAGGCAATCCGCGGCGAGATCGTCGCCGGCCTGAAAGATGGCGGTCCCTGGGATGCGGTCTACTTGTCGCTTCACGGCGCCCTGGTGGCCGAGGGCGTGGACAGCCCCGACCGGGAGCTGATCGAAGCGGTGCGGGCCGCCATCGGCGATACACCCCTGGCGGTGACCTTCGATCTTCACGCCAACGTTGACCCGGCCATCGCCCCACTGGTTGATGTGTCGGCGGGCTACAAGACCCACCCCCATGTGGACATGGACGCCACTGCCGCGCGGGCGCTGGGTTTGCTCGACCGTATGGTGGCCGGCGACATTCGCCCGATCTGCGCGGTGGCCAAGACCGGGCGTATTCTGCCCAGTATCAACATGCGCACGGCTGCCGGCCCCATGGCCGAGGTCGAGGCCGTGGCCCGCGATCTTGAAACCCGCCATGGTTTGCTCGATGCCACGGCTTACGGTGGCTTCACCTACGGCGATGTGCCCTATGCCGGCGCCTCGGCCGTGGTTTGCGCCAATGGCGACCGGACCTTGGCTCAGGCCGCCGCCGATGAACTGGCCGCCGCCATCAATCAACGGCACGACGATTTCTTCATGACCCTGCCGGGACCGGCCGAGGGCATTGCCCAGGCGTTGGCCGCGCCGTCCGGTCTGGTCGCGGTTGTCGATGGCGCCGACAATCCGTTCTCGGGGGGCATCGCCGACACCCCGGCGATGTTTCGTGCTGTGGTCGATGCCGCGCCGACCGTGCCGACGGTATTTGCCTTTTTTTCATGATCTCGCCGTTGCCGTCGAAGCCCATCGGTTGAGTGAGGGAGGGTGTTTTCAGGGCGCCCCGGGTGGCCGGCTGACCGCCGATTATGGGGCGCCGGTGTCGGTCAGCGCGCGCATCGAACGCCTGACCGACGGACAGTTCATCAATCGCGGGCCCATGCAGACCCATATGGCCATCGATCTCGGCCGCACCGCCGTCCTCGCCATGGACGCCATTCGCGTCATCGTTACCGAGCATGGCTGGGCGGCCAACGACCCGGCCTATTTCGACCTCCACGGTATCGATCTCGACGTCACCCGGCTGCTTTGCGTCAAGGCCAAGAACCATTTCCGCGCCGCCTTCGCGGAGCGCTGCGCGGCAATTGTTGATATCGATGCGCCGGGACCGGCCTGCCTTGACTTCACCCAACTCCCGTTCAGGCGGACGTCCTTATAGGGCGTGCATGGCAGCCGGCGCCATATCCTGCTTTCGCACGATGACCGTGACGGGGTTGGCATTGCCGATGATATCGAGCACCGGGCAATGGGATTCCACGGCCTCCTTGAGCCGTTCAATGTCATCGTCACTGGCCGGGCTATCGATGATGACTTCGGCGGCGATGCCCATGTAGCCTGGGCGCGTCTCGTCATCGACGGAGAAGAAGCCGCATAGATCGACTTCGCCGGTGACTTCCACCACCACGCCGTCGAGCGGTATGCCGAGCAAGTCCGCATACAGGCGATAGGTGATCTCCTGGCAGGCGCCAAGCGCTGTCAGGATCAGTTCCATGGGGTTGGGGCCCTGATCCGTACCGCCTAGCAGGGTCCGCTCGTCAACGGTCAGTTTGAAATCGCGGGTCTGGGTCTCACAGCGCAAGCCTTCGACCAGGGCGCTGATCGACCGGTAGCGCACCTTTGCCCGCTCCGAATCGGCGCGGTAGGTTGACTGGAACACCTCGAATTCACCCTTGAAAGACTTCTTCTGTGTCATTGGTTCGGGTCTCCGACCACCATGTATATGATCCTAAAATGGCACAATCATTGGGAAAAACCAATCGATCACGAGGCTGATGACGCAAAGTTGATTGTTGCCGAACAGTGATCCGAGACGCCATAGTCGCATCATCCAGGCTGTACGATGAACACCATCCACCACCAATAAAGTGATCGCCGATGCGCTCCAAGCCGGGCTCTCTCATTCTTCTTTCGGTTTGCGAAGTCGCGGTCATGGCGCTGTGGTTTTCGGCCTCGGCGGTGATTCCCTCACTCAAGGCCGAGTACGGCCTGTCGGCGACCCGGGCATCCCTGTTCACCAGCGCCGTCCAGGTCGGGTTCGTCGCCGGGGCCTTTGTCAGCGCTATCCTGGGCCTGGCGGACAGGATCGATCCGCGGCGCTTCTTCATGATCTCGGCGATCACCGCGGTGGCGGCCAATGGCGTCATCCTGATGGTCGAGCCGACCTCGTTCACGGTCATCGTCTTACGCTTCGTCACCGGCGCCTGCATGGCCGGGGTCTATCCCGTGGGCATGAAAATGGCCGGCAGTTGGGCCAAGGGCGATCTCGGATTACTCGTCGCCATCCTGGTCGGCGCCCCTACCCTGGGTTCGGCGTCACCCCATCTGCTTAATGCCTTTGGCGGCATCGACTGGCGGTTCACCATCGCAGCGGCATCGGTGATTGCCCTGGCCGCCGCCTTGCTGATCAACCTGGTCGGCCTGGGGCCGCTCATGGCGAAGTCACCGCCGGTCGATCCGCGTGCCTTGTTCAAGGCCTTCGCGTCGCCTTCGATCAGGCTGGCCAATTTAGGATAGCTCGGCCACATGTGGGGGCTTTACGCCATGTGGGCCTGGATCGGAGTCTTTCTGGACGCCAGTTTCAGAGTGGCAGGCGGCGCCGATCCGGTCTTCTGGGCGCGGGTCACGGCGTTTCTGGTTATTGGCGTCGGCGGCGCGGTCGGCTGTCTCGCCGGCGGCTATGGGCGCACCACCGTGACCATGACGGCCATGGCGGTCAGTGGCGTCTGCGCCGTGATCACCGGTTTTCTATTTGGTGCCAACCCGATCCTGCTCGCCACCGTCTGCATGGTGTGGGGTTTCGCGGTGGTCGCCGACTCGGCACAGTTTTCCGCCAGCATCGCCGAATTGTCCGAGCCCCATTATATCGGCACCATGTTGACCATGCAGACCTGTGCGGGGTTTCTGTTGACCATCCTCACCATCCATTTGATTCCGCCGCTGGTTGATGCGGTGGATTGGCAGCTAGCCTTCGCGAATCTCTGTCTCGGGCCTTTTCTTGGTGTCGCCGCCATGGCCCGCTTGCGGGCCCATCCGGACGCGGTCAAACTCGCCGATGGTAAACGATAGGAGTTTTAAGCCATGAGCCTACCAATTTTTCATATGGTCGACGGTGCGCCGACCCCGGTTGCGCCCTACAGTCACGTGGTCGAGGCCGATGGCTGGGTGTTCCTCGCCGGGCAGATTCCCAGCGATCTGGATTTTGAGCCCGAAGGCCTGCCCGAGGGTATCGAGGACCAGACCCACAAGGTTATGAAGAACCTGACCACCATCCTCAACGGTGTCGGCCTGGGCCTTGAGAACGTGGTTTCGGCGCGGGTTTTCCTGACTCATTTCGACGAGGACTATCGGCGTATGGATGCGGTCTATGCGTCCTATTTCCCCGCTGATGGCCGCCCGGCGCGCACCACCGTGGGCGTCACCGGCTTGGCCTCGGCCGCCCGGGTCGAGATCGATTTCATCGCCTGGCGCCCGTAACGTCTCTTCACAATTTGGTTAGCGCCCCTGTTGCCCGGGAGCCGGTGAGGATATGTCATGGTTATGGTAAGAGTGATAACCATGGTGGGATACCGTGAATCATAGTGCCCCTGTCGAGGGTGAGGCTGCTGGCCGCAAGTCCACGCTCAAGCGCCTGTGGCCGATTGCCGCGCTGCTGGTGGCGGTCGTGTTGTTGGCTGTCTTCGGGCCCGACAATCAGACCATTCTGGCGGCGCTCCGTTCCCACCGGGAAACCTTGCTGGCCCTGGTCGCGAACTACGTGGTGATCGCCGATGCGGCTTTCATGGTGATTTACGCCCTGGCCATTGCTTTTTCGATCCCCGGCGGCGCCATGATGACCCTGATTGGCGGCTTTCTGTTCGGCCCACTACGAGCCACTATCTATGTGGTATTCGCCGCCACCGTTGGCGCCACCGCCCTGTTCCTCGTCGCCCGCACCGCCGTTGGCGATCGGCTGCGGTCCCGGGCCGGGCCGTGGATGGCCAAGATGGAGAACGGTTTCCAGGACAACGCCATGAGCTATCTCCTGGTGTTGCGCCTGGTACTGCTGTTTCCTTTTTTTGCGGTTAATCTGGTGCCGGCGTTCCTTGGGGTGCGGTTGCACACCTATGTGATCGCTACGTTCTTCGGGATCATTCCCGGCACCTGTGTCTTTGCCCTGGCGGGCGGCGGCCTGGGAATGGCCCTCGACGCCGGCACCGAGTTCGATATGGCCATGATCATGTCGCCGGAAATTATCGCCGCCCTGGGTGGCCTCGCGGTGCTGGCCCTGGTGCCGGTGGCCTATAAGCTTTGGCAGACGCGCAAGGCGCCGAAATCAGACGATGACTGAAATCAAGGTTGATATCTGTGTTATCGGCGCCGGCTCGGGCGGCCTGTCGGTGGCTGCCGGGGCCAGCCAGATGGGCGCCCGGGTAGCCTTGATCGAGCGCGGTCTCATGGGCGGCGATTGCCTCAATTACGGTTGCGTACCGTCCAAGTCGTTGGTGGCCGCGGCCCACACCGCCCAGGGCATCCGAGACAGCAGCCGTTTCGGTGTCACCGGGGGCGAGCCGGTCATCGATTTCGCGGCGGTCCACGATCATGTCCAGGGCGTCATTGCCGGCATGGCACCCCACGACTCGGTTGAGCGCTATGAGGGGCTTGGGGTTCATGTGATCCAGGCTGCCGCCCGCTTCACGGCGCCCGACCGGGTCGAGGCCGGCGGCGTTGTAATCCGTGCCCGGCGTTTCGTGGTCGCCACCGGCAGCCGCGCCGTGGTGCCGTCGATCCCCGGCATCGAGACTGTGCCTTATCTGACCAACGAGACCATTTTCGACCGCACTGAGGCGCCGGACCACCTGATCGTTATTGGCGGTGGCCCCATCGGTGTTGAACTGGCCCAGGCCCATCGCCGGCTCGGCGCCCAGGTCACGGTGATCGAGATGTTTTCCCTATTGAGTAACGACGACCCGGAACTGGTCGATGTGGTGCGCACTCGCCTGCGCGCCGAGGGCGTTCATATCCATGAGGGCGTCGCGGTGGCGCGGGTCGCGGCCCGTGATAATGGCGTTGCCGTGATGTTGAGCGACGACGGCGTCGAGTGCAGCATTGAGGGCTCGCACCTGCTGGTCGCCGCCGGCCGGGCGCCGAATGTGGATGATCTCGGCCTTGACGCCGCCGGCATCGACTACAGCCCCAAAGGTATTGTGGTCGATGGCCGCTTGCGCACCAGCAACCGCAAAATATTCGCCATCGGTGACGTGGCCGCCGGCGCGCCCATGTTGACTCACGTCGCCGGATATCACGCCGGTATCGTCATTCGTAACGCGTTGTTCCGGTTGCCCGCCAAGGTGGATTACGCGGCGCTGCCCTGGGTCACCTACAGTGATCCGGAACTGGCTCAGGTCGGCCTGACCGAAGCCCGCGCCAGGGAGGCCGGCCACAAGATCCAGGTGCTGCGCTGGCCGTTCGCCGAGAATGATCGGGCTCGGGCTGAGGATGAGACCGCCGGTTTCGTCAAGGTGGTGACCACGCCGGGCGGGCGTATTCTCGGCGCCGGTATCGTCGGCGCCGGGGCCGGCGAGTTGCTGCAAAGCTGGGAGCTGGCGATTCGTGAGAAGCTGGATATCAAGGCCATGGCCCAGTTGATGACCCCCTACCCGACCCGGGTCGAGGTCAATAAACGGGCCGCCGGCAGCGCCTTCATGACCAAGCTGACCAGCGAGGGCACCCGCGGCCTGGTACGTTTTCTTGGCCGCTTCGGATAGGTTACCGCGCCATGGCCGAGCCCAATCGCATACCTCTACCCAAACTGACGCGCAGCCTGTCGGCCCGTTTGCTGGTGCTGACCATGACCTTCGTGATGGTCGGCGAAGTGCTGATTTACGTGCCGTCCATATCGCGCTACCGCCTGGTCTATCTTGAGGAGCGCCTGGCGGCGGCCCACCAGGCGGCTCTGGCGTTGCGCGCTGCGCCTGACGTATGGTCACGCCGGAGCTTGAGGCTGACCTGCTGATTCATTCCCGGGTCCATTCGGTGGCGCCGCGCATGCCGGCCGCGTCCTATCAGATGCTGGGGACGGCGCCGGCCATCGACACCACATTCGATCTGCGCGAGGAAACCGCCTTCCGGCTCATTCGCGATGCCTTCGTCACCCTGATCCAGCCGCGCAACCGGGTCCTGCGGGTGATCGGCCCGGCCCGCATCGATCCGCGCATTTTGGTCGAGGTGACCTTTGACGAAGATCCGTTGCGTTACGAGATGTACGACTATCCGGGGCGCATTCTGCTGCTCTCCATCGTGTTGTCGTTGATAACCGCCACCCTGGTGTATCTCAGCCTGCATTTGCTCATGGTCCGGCCCATGCGCCGCATCACCGCCCAGCTGGTCGCTTTCCGCGACGACCCGGAGGACGCCTCCAAGGACCTCGGTCCGACCAACCGCGCCGACGAAATCGGCGTTGCCCAGCGCGAGCTCACGGAAATGCAGCGCGGCCTGCGCGCGGCCCTGCGCCAACGCGCCCACTTGGTCGCTCTGGGCTCCGCGGTCAGCAAGATCGGCCATGATTTGCGCAACATGCTGTCGACCGCCGCCCTGGTCTCCGAGCGCCTGGCCGACAGCGACGACCCCGAGGTGCGCCGCCAGGCGCCGTCCCTGGTGGTGGCCATCGATCGCGCCGTGACTCTGTGCGTCGAGACCCTGCGCTTCGCCCGCGCCCGCGAGCTCGCACTGAAGCGCGACCGGGTTGACCTGCCGGCCCTGGTTGACGATGTCGGCAAGACGTTGCTGTTGTCGGCCGACGGGTCGGCGTCGCGGCAAAATGACATCGCCGACGACTTCGCCGTGACCGGCGACTACGACCAACTGTTCCGGGTCTTCCTCAATCTCGGCCACAATGCCTTCGCGGTCATGGAGACGTTCGAAAAGTCTGCCGAGGTGCCCATCAGCGCCGCGCGCCGCGACGGCCGGGCGGTTATCGAAGTCACCGACAATGGCCCCGGCCTGTCACCCCGCGCCAAGGATCATCTGTTCGAGCCCTTCGCCGGCTCAACCCGCTCCGGCGGCAGTGGCCTCGGCCTGCCCATCGCTCGCGAAATCATGCACGCCCACGGCGGCGAAATCAGCATCGCCCGAAGCGACGAGACCGGCACGGTGATCCGGCTGGAACTGCCGGACGAAGGGTAGAGGTGCGGGACTTCGTCAATCCAACTGCAAGGTCAATGATTTAAGATAGTCGCTCTCGGGCAGGGCCGGGTGATTGGGGTGATCCGGGGCGGCGCCGGCGGCGCGTAAGATTCGGCCCGATCGGCCGGCGTCGGCAATGCCGCGTCCGACGGTCTCGGCGAAGGCCGGGGCCTCGGCGTTGTGCGAGCACGACGCCGCGAACAGGAAGCCGCCAGGGGCGACCAGGGCGGCGGCCAGGCGGGTCATCTTGCGATAGCCCCGCAGGCCGGCCTTGAGACCCTTGCGGTTTTTTACGAAGGACGGCGGGTCGGTGACGACCACGTCGTAACGCTCGCCGGCCTTGGCCCGGTATTCCATCTCGGCGAAGGCCTCGCCGCGCTCGAAGCCGCAGCGCGCGGCGACGCCGTTCAGTTCCGCTGCCTGGGCGGCTGACGCCAGGGCGATTTTCGAGCGGTCGAGACAGGTCACCCGGGTCGCACCGGCCATGGCGGCGGCGATGCCGAAGCCGCCGGCGTAGCTGTAGACGTCGAGCACGCTGGCGCCATGGGCCAGACCGGCCACGAAATGGCGGTTGTCGCGCTGGTCGAAGAACCAGCCGGTCTTCTGCCCGGCCAGGGGATCGGCCATGAAGCGGACGCCGTATTCCTCGATCTCCACCGTGCCCTCGAGAGCGCCGGCGATGACCTCGATGCGGCTGTTCAGGCCTTCTAATTCGCGCACCGGACTGTCGCCACGCAGCACCACGGCGCGGGGATCGAAGAGGTCGTCGAGGGCGGTCAGCAGGTCGGGGATCAGGCGTTCCATGCCGGCGCTGTTGACCAGGCAGACGAAAACGTCGCCGAAGCGGTCGATGGCCAGGCCCGGCAGCTTATCAGCCTCGGCGTGGATCAGGCGGTAGTGGGGCGCCTTGACCAGGCGGTCGCGCAGGTCCCGGGCGGCGCTCAGCCGGTCGCGGAAGAAGCCGGCATCGATTGCCAAATCGCCATGACGGGCCAGCATGCGCAGCGCAATCAGCGAATGCGGGTTGAAGGTGGCGCAGCCGAGCACCTCGCGGCCGGCGTCGACCACCCGGACCACGGCGCCGGGCGCCACGGCCTTGGCCTCGTCGTCCATGCGTAGTTCGTTGGAATAGGCCCAGGGGTGGCCCTGGCGCAGGCGCTTGGCGTGGCCGGGCATGAGATGGATGGTGGGGCGATCGGGGTGTGACATGAGCGCGCAGTCTACCCAGCGGCGCGGTGGGAGCAAGTTGCTTCGTCGTGGTCAAGGTCTGGAACTTGCGTTAAGGTTTTTCATTGCAACCGGGAATGCAGGGAAATGGTGCAGAACGCTCATAATAGTTTGGCTGGTGTGGAGTTGCTGTCGGAGCTGACAGCCGACAGCCTTGCTTCGCTGGAGAAGCGGGTTCGCTTTCGCCGTTACGCGGCCAAGGAGTTGATCTTTGACCTGGAGAGCGGCGGCACCGAAGTCTACTTCATCGTCGCGGGCAAGGTTCAGGTGGTCAATTACTCGCCGTCCGGGCGCGAGATCTCCTTCGCCCAGGTGCCGGCGGGGGGCTATATCGGCGAGCTCTCGGCGATTGACGGACGGCCGCGTTCGGCGACCATCGTGGCCGTCGAAGATACCACCCTGGCAAGCATTTCCGCCGACGCATTTCAGAGCATGCTGCTCGACTATCCCTATATCGCCATTGATGTGTTGCAACGATTGTCGGCCATGGTTCGCACCGGTGACGAGCGCATCATGGACCTCACTACCCTGAGCGCCATCAACCGGGTCCATACGGAAATTCTGCACATGTCCACGGCCGACGAAGACGCGGACAACACGGCGTTGATCTCGCCGATCCCGACCCATAGCGATATCGCCGCGCAGGCCAGCACCACCCGCGAGACCGTGTCGCGGGTCCTCAGTAATCTGGCCCGAGTGTTCATTCTGGAACGCGCCGCCAAGGCCCTGCGCATTCTCGATGTGGAGCGCCTCGAAGATATGATCGAAGCTGTCGATTAAGCAGTGCTCTTCCAATCCGAGTACTAACGTTCATAAATAATTAACTAATTTATTGAATGCTAGGGTCGGCTGGAACATAGTCGAGACAGGTGGAGGCGCCCGCACAACAGGCGAGGTTTGCTATGACCGAACTCGAACTCCGTATTCAGGGTTACCGGCTCACCACGGCCGAAATTCTCTTTCACCTGCCGGATCACCCCAGTCTGCTGCAAAGTTTTTCCTGGCAGACCTTCGATATTGACCCTGAATTTCCCGTACTGACCCGGTTCCTCGATTTCTGGGAACAGTCACTGGATGGCAAGCTCCATTCGGTGCGCATCGGCCATGCCCGGCTGTTCGACGCGACCGATTACCGCTTCGTCGGGCACCAGCTCGTAATGCACTGACGGATCACGTTTGACTGCTACAGGGCGCCCTTGAACCGGGCGGAATCGATCTTATGTCTTGACTGTCTGGCGGCCTCAAACGGCGTCAGTCGCGGTTTTGCCGATGCGCGGGAAACCGCTGATCCAACACCGAAATATCGCTTCTTAAGGAGGATATTGATATGCGTAACTATGACCTTTCACCCCTGTTCCGCTCCTCGATCGGGTTCGACCGCTGGTCCGACCTGTTCGACACCGCACTGCGCGGCGACGCCGGTGCCCAGGCGGCCTACCCGCCCTACAATATCGAGAAAACCGGCGAAGACGCCTACCGCATCACCATGGCGGTGGCCGGCTTCGGTGAGGCCGATATCGACGTGACCCAACAGGAGAACCTGTTGGTGGTCGAAGGCAAGCATGCCGACGCCAGTGGCGACGGTAACCACTACCTCTACCGCGGTATCGCCAACCGAGCCTTCCAGCGCCGCTTCAGCCTGGCCGATCACGTCACCGTCCGTGATGCCCGGCTGGTCAACGGCATCCTCGAAATCAGCCTGGTCCGCGATGTTCCCGAGGCCAAGCGACCACGCAAGGTCGCCGTCGAGGCCGGCGCCGGCCCGACCGTAATCGAGGACAAGAAGGCAGCTTAGCACCATCGGCCATTTAGAATGACCGATGGGCGTTCATTCGCCACGTAGGCTTCCGCCGAACGGTCGGCGACGCGCGGTCGTGCTTACCAGCGGTCATGAAGAATAACCGATGGTATAAGGCACTGACGCCTTAAACCATCGTCTCAACTAATGGGGGGCGTCCGCCATGCGGACGCCCCCTTTGGTGTCGGAGACCTGAAAAAGGGCCCCGCCGATGGGAGCGGGGCCAGTTGTCTCCCTCTGGTCCTCCCTGTCTTTGATTGTTATGAGACCGTGGTAATCGGGCCATAATGGGGCCATATGGGGGCAATCGCCTGATAGGGCGTCGTTATTGTCACAATTGGCTAGCGCATTGATAATATGGCGCGAATCACATTGCCAACAGACCTGCCGCCATGGCCGAGGACGGATTTTACGACCGATTTGAACGGGCTTTCAACGCACGCATTCCCCGTGACGTGGCGGCCAGCTTCTCGGCGGAACAACTGGTCGCCATTAAAACCGCTTTCGGCGGCGAGCGCTGGGGCGGCCACCCGGTTGATCTGCGCGGCACCCTGCCGCTGTTGCGCTGGTATTTCGTCTTCGTCGCGGGCCGCGACAAACGCGGCAGAACGCGCATCGATCTCGACGACGCGCCCAAGCCCAGCATCATCGGCCGTATCATCGGCACCGTGGTGCTGCTGATTATGCTGGCTCTTCTCGCCTTCCTGCTAATCGGCGTGATGGTCGGTTAGGGCGACAACAACACCTATATATCCGGCCGCAATTGAGCCCAGGGGCGGTGGTGCTCCAGGGCGGCGCCGATGCGCAGCACGCTGTTGTCGTCGAAGCGGCGGCCGACGATTTGTAGCGCCGTCGGCAGGCCGTCGGCGGCGAAGCCCGACGGTACCGAGTACGCCGGACATTGGCTGACGAAGTTGAAGACCTCGGTCATGTCATAGCCATGGTAGAGGCCATCGTCGCTGTCGTATTCCTGGTCGCCGGTGCCCACCGGATTGGCCGGCAGGGCCATGGTCGGGCAGAGCAGGGCGTGGTGCTGCTTGAGGATCGGGGCCAGGCCTTTCCACTGCTCCGTGCGAATGAACTCGAGTTGCTTGAACTCGACCGCGCCCATGGCCTTCCCGGCGTCCATCAGGACGACCACGTTGGGGTCCATGGTGTCACGCCAGTCGTCGAGTAGGTGGCCGAAGAAGGCCGCCAGATAAACCCCCCAGTGGGCGTACCAGGCTTCGTTTATCCGTGGGTTCCACGGCAGATCGACTTCGGTCACCGTGGCGCCGGCGGCGGTCAGGGCTTCGGCGGCGGCCCGGCAATTGGCCTCCACGTCCGGGTGAAGCGCGTAATAGCCAAGGCTGGGGCATAGGGCCAAGGACATGCCGGAGAGGTCGGTGGGCGGCGGAATGGCGATGTCGAGGGCCGGTTTCTGGGACTGAATGTCGCGCTCGTCCGGGCCCTGCACCACCGCGAGGAACAGTGCCGCGTCGCCCACCGTCCGCGCCAGTGGTCCAAAATGCGAAATCTGGTCGAACTGGCTGGGCAGGATTTCGAAGGGAATGCGGCCGAAGCTGGGCTTGAGCCCGGTAATGCCGCAGAGCGCCGCCGGGATGCGTACCGAACCGCCCATGTCGGAACCCTCGGCGAAGGGCACGCAGCCCGAGGCTACCGCCGCGCCCGAGCCGCCAGACGAGCCGCCAGGGGAACGCTCGGTGTTCCACGGATTGCGGGTGATGCCCCACAGCGGGCTTTCCGTATAGCTCGAATAGGCGAATTCCGGGGTCATGGTCTTGCCGACCATGATGGCACCTGCGCCAAGCAGTTTCTCGACGATGACCGCGTCGTGATCTGGCACGTTGTGTTCAAAGCTGCGAGAGCCCAGGGTGGTGCGCTTGCCCTTGGTCGGCGTCAGGTCCTTGATCGCGACCGGAACACCGTGCAATGGGCCCAGCGGGTTGCCGTCCATGATCGCCTGCTCGGCGGCCCGAGCATTGTCCAGGGCTTCATCGGGATAGGTGAAGCAGAAGCAATTGAGGGCGGGATTGACCTCGTCGATGCGGGCGAGGCTGTTCTCCACCACCTCGACGGGCGAAAGCTCACGCGCACGAATACGCCGCGCAAGCTCGGTGGCCGGTGTGTAGGCGAGATCAAGGTTGGTCATGGCTCGATCTTACGGGATCATGGTTGACTGTGCCAGTTCCCGTTGCACGCCACCGCCACCGGATTGGGCCCCGAGGCGGCAACCGCGTGTTTGGCGATGTTCGGGTCATTATCGGCAGCGGCGGATAGCAATGCCGCGCGGCCGTAGACCGCGCCCATGACCGCGGCCAGGGCGGCGACGAACGAACCTGGCTCCGCCAGCGCCTTGCCGAAGCGAGCCAGGTTGGGCAGTTCGCGATTGACGATGACCGGAATACCGCCGCGGGCCTTAATCGCGACGGCGAAGCACGCCTGGCAGGCACCACGCTGTGCCGTGGCCAGAATCACGCGACCTTGGACGCGAGCGCCAATGAAACGGAGATGGCGCACCCGTTGCCAGTCTTCAATGAAGTCGTAGAGTATGCCTTGGGCAGTGCCGAGGATTTCCACATGAAGCACCCCCCGGCGTCGTTACCGTGTACCAGACGGGCGCCGGCATGGTCAAGGTAACACCGAACCAGAGGCGTGAGCGGCAGAAATACCCGATGGATCGGGAACCAGCCGCGCACCAGACCATGCTCACTGTATATGCCGTTGGCCGCGTAGGCGCCATCGACCTTAAGGCACACGGACGCCGGCGCGGTGGCCCGTCATAAGCATCAAGCAGCCAAGCAGGGCTACCGACCGGTGACCCATCTGCGTGCCTCCCTCTCACCGTAAAACCTATGTGTCCCGTCGCCGCCCGGCAAGTGGCACGGAGCTGTGTGGATCGACCTCCGGTAACCTATATCGTTATGTTGACGAAGGGGTAATTCTGGCCTAGCCTTTCCAATAAGCGTCGTCAAAACATGTCGTTGGCGGCGTACGGCCTACAAATATATCGGTTCCTGTCGATAGGTACCGGCTCATAATTAGGGAAGAAAGTTTCTATGGAAGTTACTGAATTCAAAGACAAACTACTCGAAGGCAAGCTGAGCCGGCGCCAGGTGCACAAGATCCTCGCCAGTGTCGGCGTCACCGCCATGACCATTCCGGCCATGGCCCGGCCCGCCCTGGCCGACGGCACGGATGTCACCCTGTTCACCTGGGGCGGCTACGACGACGAGGCCTTCGGCTTGGATTACACCGAGAAATACGGCTCGCCGCCGTCCTACGCCCTGTTCTCGGACCAGTCCGAGGCGCTTGCCAAGATGAAGGCCGGGTTCCACGCCGACGTGGTTTTCCCCTGCATCTCCAAGATCAAGATCTGGCATGACGCCGGTGTCATCGCACCACTCGATACCAGCATGCTGAGCCATTGGGACGAACTGGTGCCGGCGCTGACGAAACTGCCCACGGCGAACCTGCCCGACGGCACCCCGTTGTTCGCACCGATCGACTTCGGCCAGACCTCGATCATCGTCAACACCCACCTGGCGCCCGAATACGCTGACGAGGAGAACCACACCTGGGGCATCTTCCTCGACGAGAAGTACAAGGGCAGGCTGGCCATGTTCGATGCCGTCGAGGACCACTTCAACCTCATGGCCATCTATGCCGGCATCGACTTTACCGACATGAACGACGCCGAGATCGACCAGGTCTCCGAAGTGGTTCGCCAGACCATTCCCAATATTCGCCTGTTGGTGAGCGATACCACCTCGATGACCCAGGCCCTGTTCTCGGGCGAGGTCATCGCCAGCGCCGCCTGGAATGGCATGATGATGACCGCCTCCGCCGAGATGGAGGAGTCCGGCGAGCACGGCAAGTACGTCTGGATGAAGCCCAAGGAAGGGGCGCTGACCTGGGTCTGTGGCCTGACCATCCACCCAGCGGCCAAGGAGGCCGGCAACTGGGAGAAGGCCCACGAGCTGGTCGACGCCTATCTGGCCAAGGAATCGATGTACTTCGAGCTGACCGAATGGGGCTATGGCGTGTCCAACTCTCTGGTCTACCAAATGGATGGCGTGACCGAGGAGTTCCTGAATACCATCGGGTTGACCGCCGACGTCGAAGCCTACCTCGCCGACGGCGTGTTCTCGACCTACCAGGCTCGCTTCAGCGAAATCGTGCAGCGTTACGAGGAGCTTATCGCCGGCTTCTAAGGTCGTGATCATGGCTTTGGCGCCCCGGGGACCGGTCCCCGGGGCGTTTTTTTTTGGCCGCGCGGGGATTCTCACCAAATCGTCAAACGCCATGGCCGTTGACGCGCGCGCTGCCGCTAGGTAGCCTTCAGGCCAAGCAATCCCGCCAAATGCGTGTTTGCGGAAAACCCGGTGTTCGTTATCGGGTGATCGGTGTTTTCGCGTGCCCGATGTCGGCATGGCTTGGCAGTGCGCCTGGTCTGCTGGAAACGGCGGGGACGGATTCAAACCTTGGGAGGAATACCAAATGGACTGGAATGATGTAAGTACGGAACGGCTTGTACAAGCCATTGGAGATAAGCGTCTGACCCGGCGTCAAACTAATCAGATGTTGGGCACGGTCGGCCTGACTTCGATCGGCATGGTGTTCGGGCCCAAGCTGGCCGGCGCCGCCGCTGACGACCACCCGATGGTGTTTACCTGGTCGGGTTACGAAGATGACGGCTTCATGGGTCAATACATGGCCGCCTATGACGGCGAGAAGCCCAATTTCTCGTTCTGGGGCGATGAGGAAGAAGCCTTCGCCAAGATGCGCGCCGGCTTCCAGCCCGACGTCACGTCGCCGTGCTCGTATAAGATCAACCACTGGAACGACGCCGGCATGCTGGCCGAAATCGACTCCGACCGTCTGACCAACTGGGGTGAGCAGATTCCCAGCCTGACCAACGTTCCCGACACCATCCATGGCGGCAAGCGCCTGTGGGTCTGTGAGGATTGGGGCCAGACCTCGATCACCTACCGCACCGATCTGGTCGACTTGCAGGGTGAGGAAGAGTCCTGGGGCCTGCTGTGGGACAAGCGCTACGCCGGCCGGTTGTCGATGATCGACAGCCTGATTGACGGCGTCATGGTGGCGGCGATCTACGGCGGCGCCAAGGATCCCTTCAACATGACCCCGGATGAAGTGGCGCACACCAAGACCCTGCTCCAGGAGCAGATCCCGCTGCTGCGCTACTACTCTAACACCATGACCGATGTGGAGCAGTCGCTCGCTTCGGGCGAACTGATTGCGGCCTGCACGTGGAACAGCTCGGCGCTTGAGCTTACCAACCAGGGCCTGCCGGTTCGCTTCATGGTGCCCAAGGAAGGCGCCATGACCTGGACTTGCGGCCTTAGCCTGATGAGCTGGGCCGATCCGGCCAAGCTCGACCGCTCCTATGCGGTTCTCGATACTTACCTCAGCAAAGAGTCCGGGTACTGGGAGATCACCAATTGGGGCTACGGCCATGCCAACGCCCGGGCCTTCGAGAAGGTTACGCCTGAAGAGCTCTCGGCGCGCGGCCTGTCCAATGATCCGGATGCGCTCATCTCCTCGGGTATCTTCCAGGCGGCGATCGGCAACGAAGCCGAGCTCCAGACCATGTTCGAAGAGGTCAAGGCGGGCTTCTAGAAGGTCACCTCTGTAAAGCGAACGATCGTTCGTAAGTCCCCGCCAGCCCCGCTTTTGGGACTGGCGGGGATGTTTTTTTTGTTGAGCGTTGACGCTGATGTGTGCGCCGCAGTACGGTGCATTTCTCATCACCCATCGATTATTGGCGTCGCACGCTTTCATAGCGTCAGGTCTGGCGGAAACGGTGGGGACAAACTTAAATTTTGGGAGGAGTACCTACCTATGGACTGGAATGATGTAAGTACCGAACGGCTGGTGCAGGCCATCGAAACCGGCCGGCTCTCGCGCCGCCAGATGAACACAGCGTTGACCTCGGCCGGCGTGATGTCGTTTGGCATGGTGTTCGGACCGAAGGTCGCCGGGGCCGCCGACGAGGATAACCCGATGGTGTTCACCTGGGGGGGCTACGACGACGACGGCTTTATTGGCCAGTACATCGATGCCTATGGCGAGCGGCCTAATTTCTCGTTCTTTGGCGACGAGGAGGAGGCCTTTGCCAAGATGCGGGCCGGCTTCCAGCCCGACGTCACGGCGCCTTGCTCGTACAAGATCAACCACTGGAACGATGCCGGCATGCTGGCCGAGATCGACTCCGATCGTCTCAGCAATTGGGGTGAGATGATCCCCAGCCTGACCAACGTCCCAGACACCATCCACGGCGGCAAGCGTCTGTGGGTCTGCATGGACTGGGGCCAGACCTCGATCACCTATCGCACCGATCTGGTCGATATCGAGGAAGAGTCCTGGGGCCTGCTTTGGGACAAGCGTTACGCCGGCCGGCTGTCGATGATCGACAGCCTGATCGATGGCGTCATGGTGGCGGCGATCTATGCCGGCGCCGTGGACCCCTACAACATGACACCGGACGAGGTGGCGACGACCAAGAAACTGCTCCAGGAGCAGATCCCCCTGCTACGTTTCTACTCCAACAGCATGACCGAGGTCGAGCAGGCGTTGGCCTCGGGTGAGTTGGTTGCCGCAGCGACCTGGAACTCCTCGGCCCTCGAGCTCACCAACCAGGGATTGCCGGTGCGTTTCATGGTGCCCAAGGAAGGCGCCATGACCTGGACTTGCGGCCTTAGCCTGATGAGCTGGGCCGATCCGGCCAAGCTCGACCGCTCCTATGCGGCGCTCGACGCCTACCTCAGCAAGGAGGCCGGGTACTTCGAGATCACCGAGTGGGGCTACGGCCACTCCAACGCCAGGGCCTTCGACAACGTCACCGCCGAGGAACTCGCGGCGAGGGGCCTGTCAGACGATCCCGACGCGCTCATCTCCTCGGGTATCTTCCAGGCGGCGATCGGCAACGAGCCCGAGCTCCAGACCATGTTCGAAGAGGTCAAGGCGGGCTTCTAGAAGGCCGCCTCTGTAAAGCGAACGATCGTTCGTAAGTCCTCGCCAGCCCCACTTTCGGGACTGGCGGGGATGTTTTTTTGTTGAGCGTTGACGCTGATGTGTGCGCCGCAGTACGGTGCATTCCTCATCACCCATCGATTATTGGCGTCGCACGCTTTCATAAATTGGCAGCACCGTGTATACGATGGTTGCGAACGAGTTCCCTGGGGACAATGGAACTGGTATGGATGAAAGTGAGGATTTGTCATGGCTGATCGGGTAGCCAACGCGCCGGTTGCGGTCGTTAAATCGACCACGGGGCCTATCGCATGGTTCCACCGGATGTTTCTCAAGTACGAGTTTGTCCGGGGCTATTCGCTGCTGTCGCCGACACTCGGGCTGTTGCTCGTGGCGCTGGCGTTGCCGATCGGATTGCTGGTCACATTTAGTTTCTGGTCTCAGGACTATCTTGACTTTGACCGCACCTTCACTCTAGCCAACTACGCCGTTTTCTTCGAGAAGAGGATTTATTCGGCGTTGCTTTTCAAGTCCATGCGGATGTCGGGCATGGTGACGTTGGCGACGGTGTTGCTGGCCTATCCCATGGCGTATTTTATCGCCTTCCGGGTCACCAAACACAAGCTGATCTGGCTGATCCTCATCACCGTGCCGTTCTGGACCAGTTATCTGCTGCGGGTTTTCTCGTGGAAGATCATCCTTGGTTACAATGGCGTCATCAATTCGGGCCTGCTCGGTTTGGATTTGATCGGCGCGCCGTTGGAGTTCCTGCTCTATAACCCGACGGCGGTGGTTATCACCCTGGCTCACGCCTGGGCGGCCTTCGCGATTTTGCCGATTTACGTATCGCTTGAGAAAATCGACCGCTCGCTATTGGAAGCGGCGACAGACCTTGGCGATAACGCATTTTGGCGGTTCATGCGGGTCACCCTGCCGCTTTCAATGCCGGGTACCATCGCGGCGAGCCTGTTGGTGTTCATTCCCACGGTCGGCGATTACGTGACGCCGAAACTGGTTGGCGGCACCACCGGCATCATGATTGGCAACATCATCCAGTCGATGTTCGGCAAGGCCAACAACTGGCCCCTTGGCGCCGCCCTGTCGATCATCTCGATGGTCGGCATCACCCTGTTAATCTGTGCCTTCCTTTGGGGCACCAAGAGCTTTAGGAAGCGCGTGGCATGAGTGCAGCAACACGAGCGACTTACGTCCATGGGCCCAAGTTCGGCGTTCTCGGTGTGTATGCCGTAATCTATCTGGCCTTCGTTTACATCCCGGTGTTGTTCCTGCCGTTGTTCTCGTTCAACGACTCGATCTACATCGCATTCCCGCTCAAGGGCTTTACCTTCGAGTGGTATGGCAAGATGGCGAACAGCCCCGGCTTGCTGGATGCGCTGTACAACAGCGTCCAGGTTGCCGCGATTGTTTCCTTGATCGCCACGATCATGGCGACCCTGGCGGCCAAGGCGGTGACCCGTTATCGCCTGCCGGGCCGCGGTCCGATTGTCGGTTTCATCATGATCCCGCTGGTTATTCCCGGCATCATCATGGGCATCGCCCTGCTGGTGGTGGCGAATTTTTCGGGCCTCGGTTTGTCCCTGTTTACCATCGGTATCGGCCATGCGCTGGTTTGCGTGCCGTTTGCCATGCTGGTGATGATTTCGCGCCTTGAAGGGTTCGACAAGAACCTCGAGGAAGCCTCGCTTGATCTGGGCGAAGGCGCCTGGATGACGTTCTGGCGGGTGACTTTCCCGCTGGCAATACCGGGTATCATCGCCAGCCTTCTGTTGTCGTTTACGATCTCGTTTGACGAGTTCATTCTCGCCTTCTTCCTCGCCGGCACCGACGTGACGTTGCCGGTTTACATTTGGAGTCAGCTCCGTTTCCCTGCGAAGTTGCCGAGCGTACTCGCGTTGGGCGCCTGCATTCTCGTCGCGTCGTTTGTCGTGGTGAGCTTCGCTGAGTGGTTCAGGCGGCGCGGTACCCAACTCAAAACAGCCTCTGGTGTCTAGAATTATGAGTGATCAAGACTTTATCTCCCTGCGCGGCGTCTCGAAGCATTTCGGGAAGGTCCGTGCGGTCGACGACGTGGATATGGATATTACCCGTGGCGAGTTCTTTTCCCTTCTCGGACCCTCCGGCTGCGGCAAGACCACCTTGCTGCGTCTGCTGGCGGGCTTCGAATCCCCGACCAAGGGTGAGCTTTTCATAGATGATCAGCCCATGTCGACGGTGGCGCCGAACCATCGGCCGGTCAACATGGTGTTCCAGAACTACGCCATTTTCCCGCATCTCGATGTCGGCCAAAACATCGCCTACGGCATGCGTAAGTCGGGGCTTGAGAAGCCCGAGATCAAGAAGATGGTCGATGAGATGCTTGAGATGATCAAGCTTCCCGGCTACCATGCTCGGAAGTCCAACGAGCTCTCCGGCGGTGAGCGTCAGCGTGTCTCTCTGGCCCGCGCCCTGATCAAGCGGCCCAAGGTGCTGTTGCTTGATGAGCCGCTTGGCGCGCTCGACAAGAAGCTGCGCGAGCAGATGCAGCTTGAGTTGCGGGCTCTCCAGAGGGAAGTCGGCATTACCTTCGTGTTCGTGACCCACGATCAGGAAGAAGCGCTGACCATGTCCGACCGCATCGCCGTCATATCGGCCGGCAGGGCGCTCCAGGTAGAGGACCCGGTTAGACTCTACGAGGCACCGAATTGTCGTTTCGTGGCCGACTTCATCGGCACCATGAATTTCTTCAATGGTTCTGTAACGTCGGTCGCTAACGGCCTGACCACTGTCGATGCCGGCCCACTGGGCAAGGTTTGCTCGAACACGCCGAGTGATGCCATCGCCGAAGGCAGCGACGTGTTGGTGGCGATCCGCCCGGAGAAGCTGGTTATTGCCAACGCGGCGCCAAGCGAGCAGGTCAACAATGTTCAGGGCCAAATGGGCCCGTCGGCCTATCTCGGTGACCGCAGTCACTTCTATGTCAATGTTCCCGGCAACGAGGCGCCCGTCGCGGTGGCCGCCCAGAACTTGGACAGCAGTGGCGCTGGTGATATGAGAGTGAGAGAAGGTTCCGACCAGGCTATCTGGTTGACTTGGTCCCAGGACTCGGTGGTTCTACTTCCTCAGGAATAGAGGCTCCATGCCCGCGCCGAGCCGTCGGCGCGGGTGGACCTTATGACTGCTTGCTATATTGATTCCCATTACGCCCGCACGGCGACCCCGTGCGAAGCGCGTTTGCCGTTGGTCGGCGACGTCGAGGCCGATGTATGCGTTGTCGGCGGCGGGCTGGCCGGCCTATCGACGGCGTTGGGGCTTGCCGAGCGGGGCGTATCCGTGGCCCTGGTTGAGGCCCATCGCGCCGGTTGGGGCGCCTCGGGGCGTAACGGCGGGTTTGTGTCTCCCGGATTTTCGAAGTCGCCTCGTAAATTGGCGGCGCAACTGGGTCTTGACCACGCCCGGAAACTCTACGATCTGAGCCGGGATGCCGTGAGCCTGATGCGTCAGCGCATCGAAACCCACGCTATCGATTGCGGTCCGGTAGTTGACGGCGTTATTTCCGCATCATGGTTTGATGATGCCGACGGTCTTAAACGCGAACGGGACTATATGGCCGAGAACTTCGCTGCGATGCACGAATTCTGGCCGCGCGAAAAACTGCGTGAGGTGTTGATCAGCGAACGCTATTACGACGGCCTGTTCGGGACCGCCGGATTTCAGTTCCATCCATTGAATTACAGCCTGGGAGTGGCCGCCGCCGCGGTCGCCGCCGGTGCCCGTATTTTCGAGAGTTCACCGGTAACGTCGCTTGGCCTGGATAAACCCGAAAAGCTGGTGCACACGGCACACGGCACGGTGCGGGCGTCCCGCGTGGTCATGACTTGTGGCGGCTATATCGACGGCCTCCATGGCAAATTATCAGGCGCCATCGTCCCGGTCGCCACCTACGTGGCCGTCACCGAGCCGCTTGGCAACCGCCTGCGCTCAGCTATTCGCGTACCCTACGCCATCGCCGATACGCGCTTCGCCCTCGACTATTACCGGGCGCTTCACGACAGCCATATTCTGTGGGGCGGCCGCGTCTCCACCCTTGGCGACCCGGCCAATCTGGCTGATGTCATGCGCGGCGATCTGCTCAAGGTCTATCCCCAGCTTCGCGGCGTTCGCATGGAGACTGCGTGGAGCGGCCTCATGAGCTACGCCATCCACCAGATGCCTCAGGTCGGCGAGGTGACGCCAGGCGTGTGGTACGCCATGGGCTTTGGCGGCCACGGGATGAATACCACCACCATGGCCGGTGAGATGATCGCCGGCGCCATTGCCGGGGGCGACGACAGCTATCGTCTGCTGGCGCCGTTTGGCCTGCGGTCCACATTCGGCCCGCTTGGTGTTGCCGGGGCGCAGCTCAAATACTGGTACCTCCAGACTCTGGACGCGCTCCGCGCCTGACCGGGGCGCCCGCTGTCATGCTTTGTGTTGAACGGCCCGTGTTCTTCATGGGATAGTTGGCTCGCCCGCGCAGCTATGGCGTGGGCTTTTCTCTTCTCTTTTTGTCGGTGTTGCCATGGCTCCTGATACAGCGTCCGTCGATAGCCAATCCGGCCGGCGTTTTTTCCCGCTCGTCGAGCGTGTCGGCGGCGAGGGTTCCCGCGCCTGGGACATCCATCACCGTGGAAGCCAGCTCAAGACGGAGGGCCGCGACGTTATCTTTCTCACTGTCGGCGATCCCGATTTCGATACGCCGCTGCCAATCGTCGATGCGGTTGTGGAGAGCCTGCGCCAGGGCCGCACCCACTACAATTCCGTGGCGGGTATTCTGCCCCTGCGCGAGGCCATCGCCGCGCGCCATTTCCAGCTTACCGGCCAACGGGTCGATGCCGGCGCGGTGGTGGTGTCGGCGGGCGGCCAGTGCGCCCTGTATTCCGTCATCATGTGCCTTGCCGGACCGGGCGATGAGATCATTTCGCCGGAACCCATGTATGTGACCTACCACGCGGTGGCCGGCGCGTCCGGCGCCACCCTGGTTCAGGTGCCGCTCAAGGGCGATAACAGTTTTCATCTCAACCCGGACGATGTGGCCGCCGCCATCACCCCGCGCAGCCGGGTACTGTTGGTCAACTTTCCTCACAACCCGACCGGCGCTGTGATGACCGAGGACGAGATGGCGGCCATTGCCGAGATCGCTATTCGCCATGACCTTTGGGTGGTCTCCGACGAGGTTTACGCGACCTTGAACTACGATGGGCCGCACTGCTCACTGGTCTCGCTGCCGGGCATGGCCGAACGCACGGTGATCATCGATAGCCTGTCGAAATCTCATACCATGACCGGCTGGCGTCTTGGCTGGTCGGTGGCGCCCGGCGAGCTACCGCACCATCTTAATAATCTTGCCCAATGCTTGCTCTATGGCTGCCCGACGTTCATCCAGGCCGCCGCGGTGGTCGCCCTGAGCCGTGAGTTCGACGAGATCGAGGTTATGCGCCAGGCATTCCGCGATCGTCGCGACCGGGTCGCTGATCTGGTCAACTATGTGCCCCATGTGCGCTGCCTGCGCCCTGAGGGTTCCATGTTTCTGATGATCGACGTGCGCGACAGCGGCCTCACGTCCATCGACTTCGCCGAGCGCTGGCTCGAGGCCGAGGGCGTCTGCGCCCTGCCTTGCGACGGCTTCGGTCCCAGCGGCGCTGGCTTCCTGCGCATATCCCTGTCGGCCCCCATGGCGACCCTGGAGGACCTGCACCCGCCTCGACCGTTTTGCTCGCGGCCTTAATCGTTAGGGTGCGATTACAGCCCCTCGCGAACCTGGTGCAGGGTAGTGGACAGTTTATCGGCGATCTCGTCGAGTTCGTCGCGGGTCGCCGTGTAGGGCGGCGAGACGATCATCTGGTCGCCGCGCACGCCATCGACGTTTCCTGGTGTGGGATAGACAATCAGGCCGTTGTCGAAGGCGGTGTCGCGAACCTTTTCGCATAGCTTGAGGTTGGGGTCGTAGGGTTCCTTGGTTTCGCGGTCGGCCACCAGTTCGATACCGATGAACAGACTACGGCCGCGAATGTCGCCGACGTAATCAAGGTTGCCCAAGGCCTCGCCGAGACGGGAGAACAGATACTCGCCGTCGGCGGTGGCTTTTTCGACCAGATTGTCGCGCCGGATGATTTTCTGTACCGCCAGGCCGGCGGCGCAGGCGGTGGTGTGGCCCGAATAAGTATGGCCCGAGATCACCGCGCCCGTGGTGGCGGCGATGGGCGCGTTGACCCGGTCGGAATAGACGGCGGCGCCAAGTGGCATATAGCCCCCCGACAGGCCCTTGGCGACGGACATGATGTCGGGTACCACGCCATCGACCTCAAGGGCACGCCACGAGCCGCAGCGGCCGACGCCACACATGACCTCGTCGGCAATCATCAGCACCCCGGTACGGTCGCAAATCTCGCGGATGCGCTTGGCGTAGCCGGGCGGCGCCGGTACCGCGCCACCGGCGGCGCCGACCACGGGCTCGAAAATAAACGCGGCGACGTTCTCGGCGCCCAGTCGCTCGATCTCGTCCTCAAGTTCCTTGGCGCAGTATTCGCCGACGTCTTCGGGCGCGACGCCGTTGGGCGGGCGATAGACATTGGCCGGCGATAGTTGGCTGGACTCAACAAGGCCGGCCTCGAAGGGATCGCGCCGCGCCTTGAAGCCGGACACCCCCAGGGCGCCCAGGGTATTGCCGTGCCACGAGCGCTGGCGGGAGATGAAGCGCCGACGTGACGGCTCGCCGCTGTCGTAGTGATATTGAAGCGCCACCTTGAGGCATGACTCCACCGCCTCGGAGCCGCCCGAGACCCACACCATGTTGTTGAGGCCATGGCCGGCTTCTTCGGCGATCAGGGCCTGGAGCTGCTCCAGGGGATCGCTGGTGAAGAGATAGCGGTAGCCGTGAGCGATGCGGTCGATCTGGGCCTTGATGGCGTCGCCGACTTCGGTGTTGCCGTGGCCGACGCAGAACAGCGTGGGGCCGGAAGAGCCGTCGATGAACTGGTTGCCATCAGTGTCATAAACATAGACGCCCTTGCCGTAGGCGACCTTGCGCAATGGTGCTGTCATGGGTCTTCTCTCGGTGTGAATGCGGGTACAGAGGCGGAAGTCTAGGACACCAGGGGCGCGCCGCCAATACGGGATGAGCTATAATCTGTCGATGGCATCACCCGAATACGAGTCTTATTACGCGGTAATCCGCGCCATCCCGCCGGGCCGGGTGATGACCTATGGCGACGTCGCCGCCTATGCCGGGCGACCCCGCCAGGCGCGCCGGGTCGGCTATGCCCTGGCGGTGGTCACCGATCCCGAGGTGCCGTGGTGGCGGGTGATCAACGCCAAGGGTGAAATCAGCCTGCGCACACCCGACGGCGGCTCCGAATTAATGCAACGCGACCTGCTGGAACTGGAGGGCGTCGAATTCACCCTAGAGCGCCGGGTGGACTTGAACCGCTATCGTCATCGCCCCCATGCGGCGGACGGAGAAGAGTTCCAATAAAAAGGGGGCCGCGATGTGCGGCCCCCAGGTGGTCTCGAATATTGTTTTGCGTCAGGACTCGATGCCCCACTCGTTGGCGAACAGATACGATGTGGGATGCATGAGGAAGCCCTTGAGGCGCTTGTCCATGGCGGTAAACACCGACCGCCACAGCGGCTGAACGATCGGGCCGTCTTCCTGCATGATGGTCTCGAGTTCTCGCAGCACTTCACGCCGCTTGTCGGCGTCGAGAATGCCTTCGGCCTTGGTCAGCAGACGGTCGAACTCGGGGTTGTCGTAATCCGACTCGTTCCACGGCACGCCCGAGCGGTAGGCCAGACCCAACACCATGACGCCGAGCGGACGGTGGGTCCACGGCGTGAAGCCGAACGGCACCTTGGCCCAGGTTTCCCAATACTGGGCGCTGGGTTGGATATTGATATTGATGTTGATGCCGGCTTCTTTCCACATTTCGACCATGGTCTGGACCGCGGCCTGTTCCCACGACGTCGTCTTGATGACGATTTCTTCCTCGATGCTGCCGGCGTGGCCGGCCTCGGCCAACAACGCCTTGGCGCCAGCGATGTCCTGGCTCATGAACGTCAGCTTGGCGTACTCGGGATGCAACGGCGCCACATGGTGGTGTTCGGCTGGAGATCCGAGGCCGCGATACGCCGCCTGCAGAACCTTCTCGGTATCGATCGCCAGACGCATGGCCTTGCGCACCCGGGGGTCGGTGAAGGGACCAAAGGGCTTCATGCGGGCGACGCCAGTCTGCGCCGTGGTCACCTGATGGAGTTCCACATGGGGCAACGCTTTGAGCGCGTCAAGCGCCAGGATATCGGCACCGTCCAAACCGTGGACCTGCTTCGAGGCGAGGGCGCCGAGAGCCGCCGACGGGTCATCGCCCAGGTCATGGAACTCGAGCGTTTCGATGTACGGACCCTCGCCCCAGTAGTCGTTGCGCGCCTCGAGCACCGACTTCTTGCCGACCTCATGGTAAACCAGATTGAAGGCGCCGGTGCCGTTGGAGCCGACGCCGAACTTGCCGCCTTCCTCGGGATCGAGGATCGGGAAGGGATAGTGGAACATGTGTTCGGGTACCGCCAACTGCGCTTGCTTGGCGTTGAGGCGGAAGGTGTGGGCATCAACCCGCTCGATGGCGCTGGCGTCCCACAGCTCGGTAGTTGCCGCGTCACCTTCGCCGACGTCGTTGAGCATGTAGCCCTTCATCAGGCCAAGCACCGACGAACCAGTGTCGGCGTTGAGGCAGTGCTGGATGTTCCAGATCATGTCGTCGGACGTAAGTTCGCGGCCATTGTGCCACTTGATGCCCTGGCGCACTTTGAACGTCCAGGTCTTGAGATCGTCGCTGGCGTCCCAGCCTTCCAGCAGGTAGGGCCGGGTGATGTTGTCCTGGCCGGTCTTGGTCATGTACTCGACGACCTGGCGGGTGACGTTGCTGTCGTACACCCAGCTGAATGTATGCGGATCCTTGACGTCGAGGACGCGCATGGACAGTCGAATGGTGCCGCCGGTCGGTATGGCGGCCTTGGCCGGTGTGATAAAGCTCTCGCCGGTCACCTTGCCGACGAAGCCATAGGCGGCGCCGGCCGACAGGCCGAGAAGCGTTGATGTGCGCAGGAACTCACGGCGGTCGACTTTGCCTTCCGCGAATTGCTGTTTGATCGTTGGAATAAACGAATGTTCTTTGTACTCCGTCATCGTGTAGCCCTCCAAAACATTATGCCGCGCCATTATTTGTTCGATTGTCCAAAGCCACGGCGAACTCCAAGACAGTTAGATAGCATCTTTTTGACCCGCTCACGGTTTGTCAACCGTATTGCAGGTGGGGTGCCGTATATCCTAGGGGATATTTGCCCGGATTCATTGAATTTCGGCCGCAAACTAGCCTGTTGGCGACATTTCGAAAATTCCGACCGAAACAATTTTCTTTCGCGGCTCAGCCGCCGTCGATATCGACCGCGACGAAACGTTGTTCGCCGCTGCTGTCGAGCAACAACAACACCGACTTTCGGTCGGTCTCGCTGGCCTCGTTGATTTTGCTGACCACGTCGTCGGGCGTCACCACTTCCTCAAGGCCGACTTCAACGATGATGTCGCCGGGACGAATGCTGCGGTTTGCCGCGGCGCCCCCGGATTCAACGTCGGTGACGACGACGCCGCTGGCCTCGTCGCTCAAGCCAAAACGCTGGCGCATCTCGGCGTCGATGGTGGCAAACGTCATGCCGAGAGATGTCGCCTCGGTACTGCCGCTTTCCGGTGCGCTGGCCGCAACCGCGACCACCGGCGTCTCATCAAGTTCACCGATGGTGACCGCCATGGTCAGGGTCTCGCGCTTGCGCAGGACGACCACGTCGACTGGTTTGCCAATGGTGGTCGCGGCGACGATGCGCGGTAAATCACGCATCTCGGGAACATCCTGACCATCGAACGATAGAATGATATCGCCAGACAGAAACCCCGAAGCCTGGGCCGGGCTGTTTGGCGTGACGTCGGCAACCAGGGCGCCGCGGGCCTCATCAAGGCCGAGGTTCTCGGCGATCTCGTCGGTTACCGACTGAATGCGCACGCCAAGCCAGCCGCGCCGGGTGCGGCCGTATTCACGAAGCTGACTGATGACCGGCTCGACCTGGGCCGAGGGTAGCGCGAAACCGATACCTACGCTGCCGCCGGTGGGGGAGTAGATCGCCGTATTTACCCCGATAACCTGACCGTCCATATTGAATAGTGGACCGCCCGAATTACCCCGGTTGATCGAGGCGTCGGTCTGCAGGAAATCGTCGTAGGGACCGGCGTTAATGTTGCGGCCCCGCGCCGACAGGATGCCCGCGGTCACCGTACTGCCAAGGCCGAAAGGATTGCCGATGGCCATGACCCAGTCGCCGACCCGCAGCGCGTCGGAATCGCCGAACGACACCGCCGGCAGGGGCTCATCGCTGTCGACCTTCAACAGGGCCAGATCCGTCTTCGGATCGTGGCCGACGATGACCGCCGGCAGTTCCCGGTCGTCATGGAGGATGACCGTAATCTCATCGGCTTCGCTGATGACGTGGTAATTTGTCACCACATAGCCGCTGGGGTCGATGATGAAACCTGAACCCAGGGATGTGACCCGCTGCCGAGGTCCGTTTCCCTCGGGGTTCTGGCGGTCGAAGAAATCGCGGAACAACTCCTCGAACGGTGACCCGGGTGGCAACTCGGGCATGCCTTCAAGACCTTCCGACGCTTCCATGTTCTGTGCCGTGGAGACGTTGACGACGGCCGGCGTCAACGCTTCGGCAAGATCGGCGAAGCTATCTGGCGTGCCGCGCGCATGAGCCGGCTGAATGGCCGCCACAAACGCTAAAACAACCAATAGGCCGAGCAGGCGTGCAACAGCTATGTCAAAGCGCGGCAAGGCGACACCGCACATCGCGGCACCGTCAGGGAATTGGTTTCTCACTCTATAATCTCCGACTAAAGTAAGGGCATCGCGAATTTCCTGCAGCATAGCACAATCCCGAAAATGGCTGAAACTCAGTTGAGCGCCGCCGGACAGCAGGGGCAAGGGGTTGTCGTCCGGCGGCGCTCGCGAAACGAACCGGTTTGGGCTCGCAACGTGACGCGATTCTATGGCGCGTTAACTGAACGGAGACTGAGTGACTTATTCATTCGCCGTTCATTTTGCCACTGCTACGGTCCGCGGCATGACGCGACGTGGTTTCATATTGTCATTGGCCATCCCCGGCCTGTTCGCCTGGTTCGAGCCGGCGCGCGGCGACCAGCACGACTGTGCTCTCGAACCCTTACGAGCAGGAGAAGTTGCCAGCCTCGGCCACATCCTCCGCCGGGTTCGAGGAGCCTATTACGGGCAGGTCATCGAGGCCGAACTGGCGTGCGGCGGCCCACCCTGGGTCTATCAGGTGAGGATGGTCACGCCCCAGGGCCATATCATCAAGCTTCTGCTCAATGCCCAGACAACCGATATTCTTTCGGTCCAGGGTCATGGCGCCGAGGCGGCCAGGAAACAGCAATGACACAAATAGCCATGACAGGAGCGCCCCTCTGATGCGGTTACTGGTTGTCGAAGACGAACCGGTCCTGGCGGCGCAGATTGCCGACGCCTTGCGCGCTGCCGACTACGCGGTCGATGTCGCCCATGACGGCGAGGAGGGCAATTACCTGGGCGAGGTCGAGCCCTACGATGCCGTGGTCCTCGACCTGGGCCTTCCCAAGCTCGACGGGCTGACCGTGCTGCGACGCTGGCGCGAGGCCGGCCGCCATATGTCGGTACTCATCCTCACCGCCCGCGACCGCTGGAACGAGAAAGTCGAGGGCTTTGATTCCGGCGCAGACGATTACGCGGCCAAGCCGTTCAGCATGGAGGAGTTGTTGGCGCGCTTGCGGGCGCTGATCCGCCGCGCCGCCGACCATGCCTCGGCGGAACTAGTTTGCGGGCCGCTCCGGGTGGACACCCGCTCCAGCCGGGTCAATCTTGATGGCGCGCCGATGTCCCTGACCGCCCACGAGTTCAAGCTGCTGTCCTATCTCATGCACTACCAGCGCCGGGTGATCTCGCGCACGGAACTGGTCGAACATATCTACGATCAGGACTTCGACCGGGATTCTAATACCGTCGAGGTGTTTGTCGGACGCTTGCGCCGCAAGCTCGGCGCCGGCTTCATTACAACGGTTCGGGGCCAGGGCTACCGCCTCGAGCCACCGGCTGGCGAAGACGGCAATCATGAGACTTAATTCCCTGGGCTTTCGCCTCGCCGCCGGGGCCACCCTGTGGATCACCGTGGCTCTGGTGGTCGCCGGTCTGGGGCTGTCGGGCCTGTTCCGCGATTATGTGGAGCGCGACTTCGAGTACCAGCTCGTCCTCCAGCTTGATCGGCTGTCGGCTGTCGGCTGTCGGCGGTCAGCGAGGTCGGACCGACCGGCGTGATGCGCCTCAAGCGCTTGCTGGCCGATCCGCGCTTCGACCGGCCCTATTCGGGCGGTACTAGCAGGTCGCCGGGTCGAAGGGACCTATGCGTCGGTCGCGGTCGTTGTGGGACCAGGCGTTGGCGATCGACGCGGGACTCCAGGTTTCCGGTCCGCGCCAGCGTGCAAGGCCCCGACGGCCAGCAGCTTTGGGTGTTGCGCCGGGCGGTGACGTTTCCCAGCTCAAAACGGGTCTTTCAGATCGCCGTCGCCGCGGATGTCCAGGGAATGCGCGCCGCCATTGCCGGTTTCACGGAAACCCTGGTGCTGTCTCTGGTAATGCTCGGTCTTGGATTGATCGTCGCCGTGGTGATTCAGGTTCGCTACGGCCTGTCGCCCCTGCGCCGGCTGCGTGCGGCGCTGGCGGCGGGCGGCGTGTTGGGGGCGCGCACCGGGGTCACCACCGTGGCCGAGGAACTGCGCCGGGCCCTCAGCCGCATTCATGCGGATCGGGGTATTACCATCACCGTTGAGGGCGATGCTAGCCTGGTGTTTCTAGGCGACCGCCAGGACCTTCAGGAGATGCTCGGCAACCTCATGGACAACGCCTGCAAGTGGGTCCACGCCTCGGTTCGGGTGCATCTGGGACGCCAAGGCGAGCGCCTGCGCCTGCGGGTTGAGGACGATGGTTCCGGTCTGGCGCCCGAGGTCCGGGCCCGGGTTTTCGATCGTGGCCAGCGTGATGATGAGGCGGTGGCGGGCAGCGGTCTCGGCCTGGCTATCGTGCGCGACGTGGCGGCGCTTTATGATGGTGAAGTCAGTCTCGGTGATTGTGACCTGGGGGGCCTTGGCGCCACTCTGGATTTGCCCGCCGGCGACTAGATGAGATTCCCTCTGTGCCGGCTTCGGGGACTGGTGTATAGCGGATGGCATGACTGATACAGCAACACAAAACATTACCGTCGTCGGCGCTGGCATCGTCGGCATGTCCTGCGCGCGCTGGCTTCAACGCGATGGCCACAAGGTTACGGTTATCGATCCCGTGGCGCCGGGGGAGTCCTGCTCTTTCGGCAACGCCGGCATTATCAGCGCCAGCGCCATGGTGCCCCTGGCCATGCCCGGCATGGTGTGGAAGGCAATCGGCTGGATGTTCGATCCCATGGGACCGTTCACCGTGCGCTGGTCCTACATGCCGATCGCCGCGCCGTGGTTGCTCCGCCTGTTGGCCAACAGCCGTCGCAGCCGGGTCATGGAAATCTCCGATGCGCTTCGCGTGCTTAACGCGCCAACCCTCGACAATTACCGCGAACTCTTCAGCGCCGATGATTTCAACGACCTGATCCGGCTTGATGGGTCGATCAACGCATACACGACTGAAGCCGAGCTTGAAGGTGATCAGGAGTGGTGGGATATGCGCAGCCGTTATGGCTTCAGCACCCATCGCATGGGCCGTGACGAATTGCGCCAGATGGAGCCAGATATCAACCCGGACATCGCCTGTGCGGTCTATACGGAGGAAACCGCCCATGTGGTCGATCCCGGGCGCGTGGTCACCACTCTGGCCAATCGTTTACTGGCCGATGGCGGCGAGATTATTGCCCAGCAGGTCGAGGGTTTCGACGTCGGCCCCGATGGACCGCGCGCCCTGTTTGCCAGCGGCGAAAAGCGGCCGTTGGAAAGCGTGGTCATCGCCGCCGGGGCATGGTCCCATCGTCTTGCGGCCCAACTCGGTAGCCGGGTACCATTGGAGGCCGAGCGCGGCTATCACATGGTGATTCCCGATCCCGGTGTCGATGTGCGCCGGCCGGTGACCCTGGCCAGCGGTAAGTTCTACGCTACCCCCATGGAGACCGGCCTGCGCATCGCCGGCACGGTGGAAATGGCGGGGGTCGACGCAAAGCCCAATTTTGCGCGTGCCCGCGCCTTATTGAAGCACGGTCGTAACCTCTACCCCGGCCTCAAGACCGACGGCGCCATTGAATGGTCGGGCTGCCGTCCGTCACTGCCCGACTCGCTACCGGTGATCGGCCGCTCGCCGCGCTACGATAACGTCTACTACGCCTTCGGCCACGGCCACCTGGGACTTACCGAGGGCGGCTTTACCGGCAAACTGATCGCTGAACAGATTGCCGGCAAGCCAACCAGCATCGACCTCACGGCCTATCGCGCCGACCGCTTCTGACTTTATACGGCCACCTACGGTGGCCTGCGTTGACATCGCCCACCCTTGTGTTCATACAGACTGGGGCTCCCACCGCATAAGCGGCGACGCGCGTTCGCGCTTGCCAGCGGTCAATAATATTAACCGCTGGTGTCTTTCTCCCTCTTACACCACGCCGTACGCCAGCATGGCGTCGGCGACCTTGACGAAGCCGGCGATGTTGGAGCCCTTCAGGTAGTTGACGTAGCCGTTGCCCTCGTCGCCGTATTCAAGGCAGCTTGCGTGAATGCTGCTCATGGTCCCCTTCAGCAGCTTCTGCAACTCGTCCTCGGACCATGATATGCGGGCGCTATTCTGGCTCATTTCCAAGCCCGATACCGCGACACCGCCGGCGTTGGCCATTTTGCTCGGGGCGAACAGGATCTTGGCCTCGATGTATTTGTCGATGCCCTCCTTGACCGTCGGCATATTGGCGCCTTCGGAGACGCAACTGCAGCCGTTGTTGATCAGGGTTGCGGCTTCCTCGGTGGAAATCTCGTTTTGCGTGGCGCAGGGTAAAGCCATGTCGCAGGTCACGCCCCAGGGCCGGCCCTCGTGGAATTCGACGCCGTATTCGTCGGCGTATTCCTTGATGCGGCCACGGCGGACCTGCTTGAGATCGACCATATAGGCCAATTTGTCGGCGTCGATACCGTCCGGATCGTGGATGAAGCCCGACGAGTCCGACATGGTCAGAACCTTGCCGCCGAGCTGATTGATCTTCTCGGCCGCGTAGGTGGCGACGTTACCCGAGCCCGAGATCACTGCCGTCTTGCCTTCGACATCCTGACCGGCCACGTTGAGCATGTTCTGGGCCGTGTAGACCGCGCCATAGCCGGTCGCCTCGGTACGGATCAGGCTACCGCCGAACTCCAGGCCCTTGCCCGTCAGCACGCCCACGAAGCGGTTGGTCAGTCGCTTGTACTGGCCGAACATGTAGCCGATTTCGCGGCCGCCAACGCCGATGTCGCCCGCCGGCACGTCGGTATCTTCGCCGATGTGGCGATACAACTCGTTGATGAACGACTGGCAGAAGCGCATGACTTCGTTGTCCGACTTGCCCTTGGGGTTGAAGTCGGCACCGCCCTTACCGCCGCCCATGGGCAGGCCGGTCAGGCTGTTTTTGAAGGTCTGCTCGAACGCGAGGAACTTGAGCACGCTCTGGGTCACGCTGGGGTGGAAACGGATGCCGCCCTTGTAGGGGCCGATGGCGTTGTTGTTTTGAACGCGATAGCCACGCTGGGTGCGGATGTTGCCTTCATCGTCCTCCCAGCAGACCCGGAAGCTGATCACCCGGTCAGGCTCGGCCATGCGCTCCAGGATCTGCATTTTCTGGTAGACCGGCTTGTCCTGGATATAAGGGATGACCGTGGCGGCGACTTCTTCCACGGCCTGGTGGAACTCGGTCTCCCCTGGATTGCGGCGTTGGACGCCGGCAACAAAACCCTCAAGCTGTTTGGACACTGCGTTCTCTGTCACGGTACCTCTCCTTATATGAACCCTGTTGATCGGGGTCGAGCCGCGCCGAGGAAACGGCGTAAGCCCGGACATTCGTCCCCGTTAGCCACGATTGTGTTATTAAAGTGTTAACCATAAGTTTCGCATTATAGATCGGTGCGAATGAGCCGCAACGGCAGTCGCCGTACTACCTGCGGCTAGAAGTGATAGCCGTACATGATCCCGACCGTGTCGATGCCTTCGTTTTTGTCGGCGGTCTTGGCGTTGGATATGTGGTCGATCCGAAGCGCCAGAGAATTATGGACGTCGATGCGATAGCCGAGTTCAACAGCCAAGTAGAACAGGACGTGTGATCCCAATTCCTTACGATCAAGCTTGGTGGTGGCTTCTTCGCCGTCGTGCAGCGTGCCGCCGAACGAGAACGAGGCAAAGGTCTGGGGCAGGAAATACCAATCCCAGTTGACCCCGGCATTGATCGCGCTGGTGTCGCTGGTGGTGTTGATATTGGCGCCGATGAAGGGCCTCGGGTTCAACAGAATATCCCACATATCGCCGCTCAAGGGGCTGAAGCGCATACTCAGGGCGATGGTTGGGCCGGACTCCTTGTTGTTGCTGAAGACCCCGATGTCGTGGCCGGCGATACCTATTCGCGCCTCGGCGAGACGCAGCATATCGATCAGGGACGAGGACGAACTGTAGGCGGGCGTGGTGGTCCCCGGTTCGACCCAGGTTGTGTTGCTGGCGACGACCGTCGGTGATGAGCCGTAGACTGGTTGGACTGTCGATGCGTAGCTCGGCGCCGGCGTCAGGTTGGGCACGGCCATATAGGTCGGGGCCGGGGGCGCCACCCCGGCGGCAGCGGCGATTTGCGCCGTGAAAGCGGGAAACGCGAGAATTGCGCGATGCACGATAGCGTCGCGATAGGCCGGCGCGTGGCTTACCGCCGCGGCGACAATGGTGGATACGGATTGCGGATAGGCCGCGATGCCGGCGACAACCGCTTCTGCAATGCTCGACTGGGCGACCCGTAACTGAGTCCGGCCAGCGATATCGCTGGCCAGGCCTGCATCGGCGATGCTGGCGCTGAAGGCGGCATTATTGGCGGCGATCTCGCTGACCCTGATGGCGTCGTCAATGGCGGCGCTGGTATCGGCCGGCAGGGCGCTCTGGGACCAGGCCATATGCCAAGGTAACACAACGGCCAGTAATCCGATTACCAACGCGACAATGAACCGCCTGTTACCGTTATCAAGGACCGATGATGTCATAACGCCCCGCACTTTTCCTAACCGGCAGATCACGCGCCGCCGTTGAATCGGTGCCTAGGGTAACCGTCCGAACCGCGTCCCTCAAGCTGCGTTTCACACTTTCCCCGCTGCCCGGCCCCTGATAACAAGAGATTGGAAATCGCCCGCCATAAGCGAGGAGACCAAGCCATGCCCAAACGAAGCCTCGATCTCGACGACGGGCTCTATGATTATCTCCTTGAGGCGTCCCTGCGCGAGTCGAAAATCCTCCGCCGGTTGCGCGAGGAAACCGCCGCCATGCCCATGTCGATGATGCAGATTTCACCGGAGCAGGGCCAGTTCATGGGCCTGATCATCGAGTTGATCGGTGCTCGGCGATGCCTCGAACTCGGCGTCTTTACCGGCTATTCCAGCCTTTCGGTCGCCATGGCCCTGCCTGACGACGGCCACATCACTGCCTGTGACGTGTGCGAGGAGTTTACGTCCGTGGCGCGGCGTTACTGGGCCGAGGCCGGGGTCGCCCACAAGATCGACCTGTGCCTGGCGCCCGCGCTCGATACGCTCGATGCGCTGCTCGCCGAGGGTGCTGACGAGACTTATGACTTCGCCTTCGTCGATGCCGTCAAGACCGAGTACGCCGACTATTACGAGCGGCTTCTCAAGCTGATACGGCCCGGCGGGTTGATCGCCGTCGACAATGTCCTCTGGGGCGGTGCCGTTGCTGACCCGGCTGATAACGACGAGGACACCGTGGCCATCCGCGCCTTCAACGAGAAACTGCGCGACGATCCGCGTGTCACCACGAGTTTGCTGCCGCTGGCCGACGGCTTGACCCTGGCGCGCAAGCGATGACGGTTGTCATCACTAAGGGCAACTCGATCATTTTGACCTGACGTTCCATGGGATAGCAGATACATGGCCGACCACGAGCAATCGAAGACCGACTTCTCTCAGTCCCCCGGCTGGTATGCCATCCTGCCGGAGCCTGGCCCGGCCCGACGCCTGACCGGCCAGCAGAGTGCTGACTGGGTAGTGGTCGGCGCCGGTGTAACCGGGCTCGCCGCTGCCCGCCGGCTCGGCGAGTTGCAGCCCGAGGCGCGGATTATCCTGCTGGAGAGTTATCGGGTAGGTTACGGCGCGTCGGGCCGGAATTCCGGCTTCATCATCGATTCTCCCTCTTACACGCCGCAGTTCGATGTTGAATACAACAGCCGAATGATGCGTCTGTTTCGCGCCGGCCGGGGCCAACTGGAAACCTTGGTCAGCCATCACGCCATTGACTGCGAGTGGTCGGCGCAGGGACACGTCACAGCGGTTGGATGCCCTGACCGGATGACCAAGCTGAGCGCCGTCAGCCAGTCCCTCGACGCGGTCGGCGACGATTATAAATGGCTTGATCGCGATGCACTCGAGGCCATGCTGGGCACGCCGTTCTATCGCGCTGCCATTCAACTGCCGCGCACCGTACTGGTCAACCCGGCCGCCCTATGCCGCGGCCTCGGCGACACCCTGCCGGCCAATGTGGAAGTCTACGAGGATTCACCGGTGCGGCGCATCGCCGGTGGGACGAGCCCGACCGTCGAGTGCGACGAGGGTTCGATCAGCGCCAAGGGCGTGCTGCTGACCAACAATGTATTCGCCAATGACATTGGTTTCCTCAAGGGCAAGCTGATTCCCCTATTGATGTACGCCAGTATGTCGCGCCCGCTGAGCGACACCGAACAGGCGGCCATGAGCGGCATGCCGGAGTGGGGTATTACGCCCGGAACGCCCACCGGACCGACCATCCGCCGCACGGCGTCGAACCGCATGGCGCTCCGCAGCGTGGTGCGGAACTCGTCCAAGTTCCAGGTCAGCGACAGCCTGAAAGCCGACTTGCGCGAACGTCACCGGATCTCTCTGGCCAAGCGCTTCCCCATGCTGTCGGGTCTCCAAATGGAACATACCTGGGGTGGCGTGATCTGCATGACCCGGAACTACGCCTCGGCATTCGGTCGCATCGAGCCCGGCGTTTTTTCCTCGCTGGGCTACAACGGCGTCGGCCTGGCCCGGGGCGCGATCTCGGGCGCGCTGCTAGCCGAGCATGTCTTGGGCGGCGAATCGGAATTGCTGACCGACGCCAAGGCCCTGGCCGGTCCCAGTAAATTGCCGCCGAAGCCCATCGTCGCCCTCGGGGTGAAGGCGCGCGTTGCCTGGTACGGCCTGCGTAATCGCGGCGAGACGTAAAACTCTAACCTAGCAAAGCGCCGTAGTTGGCAACCACATCGGCCCAGGTACTCTCGGCTTGCCAGCCGAGGGCGTCGCAGGCGTGGCTGCTGTCGAGCAGGCTGGCCGTGGCATCGTTGGCGTAGAGGTCGGGCTTGCGCACCTCGGCGAGATGACCCAGTTCACGCTCAATATGGGGCAGGCTATGGACCTGTCCGATGGTGTCGCCTGCCGCGACAATGAAGATGTCGAGGGGCGGCGGGTTGTCGGCCTCGATGGCCAGACGAAAGCACCGCGCCACATCCTCGGGCATGACGTAGGACCGCTGCATGGGCAGCGCCTCGCTGAACGGCTCGGCGACCTTTGATAAATCGAAGTTGGGGTCGCCGGCCGGATCGCCGGCGCTGAGTTTGGCCATGTTGTCGAGCTCGGCGACCACCGCATGGCGGACGATCAGGGTCGGTCGCAGGCAGGCAATGCGAGTGACGCCGCGTAACGCAAAGCTCCGCGCTACCACTTCGCAGACCTGTTTGCTCAGGCTGTACGCGTCGTGGGGGTTGAGCGGATGGGCCTCGTCGATGGGGTAGTAGCGCGGCTCGTAGGCGGGCTTTTCATGGCCCAATCCAATGGCCGAGGTGCTTGAGGCAAGGGCGACCCGCTTGATACCCAGATCAAAGGACGCCTGGAGTACGTTGAACGTGCCTTCCACATTGGTTTCGAAATAGCTCTTTTGCGGCGCGTCGATGGCATCGTCGATGGCAGCCAGATGAATGACCGCGTCGTGGCCTTCGAGGGCACGGGTGACCGCGTCCAGGTCAAGTACATTCAGTTCGACAAGGGGGTGGCCGGAATCATTGGGTTTGAGGTCGAGAACGGTGACCGCGCTGTGGCGCGCGCATTCCTCGACCACGAAGCGGCCCAGTCTGCCGCTTCCCCCGGTGATGGCGATACGGTCATACTTCATTGACTGGTCTCCGTCGGCGGTTGGGTTAAGAGTTGTTCGGCGGCACGCCGGATGCGCAGGGTATCATCAAGCAGGGCAAGCAGGGCCGTCGTGACAAGACCGTCCTGGGCCTTGCCCATCATGTACTGGAAGGCCTGAACGGCGGCGCGGGTTTCCGGCCCCGTGATGCCGTCGACTATGCCGCTATAATAGCCGAGGGCCGCAAGCCGTCGTTGCACCGTGAGGTCGAGACGTCCGAAGCCGGCGGTCTCGCGCGGTTCGACCCGGTGTTCGACGACCCCGGCGTCTTCTAGGTCGCCGCGCAGGATAACCATGCGAGCCTCGCCGGCGGCGACGTCGTTGTCGCCGAACCGTTCGACCAGGCGCTCGTGGTATTCGCTGGCGGCTTCGCCGGCCTGTCCGGCGCCGGTTGAAGCCAGGGTCAACCAGGCATAGGCCTCGACCAGGTCGCGCTCGACACCGAGACCGTTGGCGTACATCAGGGCGAGGTTGGTCTGGGCGTCGATATCACCCTGATGGGCGGCCGCCAGATACCACCGGGTCGCGCTGGCGTAATCGCGGGGAATGCCGAGGCCGAAGTTGAACATGATACCCAGATTGGTCTGGGCCGCCGCGAAACCCTGCTCGGCGGCGCGGCGATAGAGCGCCGCCGCCGCCGAGGCGTCCCGGGGCAGATGAATGCCGTTCTCATACATGTAGCCGAGATTGGTCTGAGCCGGGGCATAGCCGAACCCGGCGGCGCGGCTGTACCACTGGGCAGCGAGGCTCATATCCTTGGGCACCCCGGCGCCGAAAAAATAGAGCCGCCCCAGGTTGAACTGGGCCGCCGGCAGATTTTGTTCAGCGGATTCGCGATACCAACGTGCCGCCTGGCCCACATCGGAAACGACGGCGGCGCCTCGTTCGTAGGCTACGCCCAAATTGAATTGCGCTTCCGCGTGGCCGCGCTCGGCGGCCTGGCGGTACCATTGCAGGGACCGTTCCGGGTCCGGGTCAACGCCGAACCCCATGTCGTAGAGCCAGGCCAGGCGATATTGCGCGGTGGTCAGCCGGTGCTCGGCGGCGCGGTTGTACCACACCATGGCACGCTTCATGTCGGGCTCGCCGGGGGCGCCGGTGCGGCCGGCCTCGTACAGCACCGCGACATTGTACATGGCATCCAGGTCGCCGCGTTTGGCCAACGGTAGCCAGGCGTCGAGGGCGGCCTCAAAGTCACCAGCCTGAAAAGCTCGCCAGCCGTCGGCAAAGCCAGCCCACGCCGGCTGGCCGGACAGGATCCAGATCATGGCGGCAACAATGATAACGGCGGCGATCAGTGGTCTCACGGTGGCCTCGTGGCGCGGGTTGATTTTCGGTGGGCGCCGAACGCAATATGATGCGCCGTCCCTGGTGGGACGTGCAACGGCATAAGATTACAATGGGGACGATTGCGGTGGCTATGACCCCCGATTACTGGCCCCGAGCGGTCGCGCATCTAAGTGCCACGGACCCGGTGCTGCTGCGGATTATCGGTGATTATCCGGCCGAACAACTGGAGAGCCGCGACGATCCCTTCGGCACCCTGGCGCGCACCATCGTCGGCCAGCAGATTTCGGTGACGGCAGCCTCGGCGGTATGGGGTCGCCTTGAGGTCTTGGTGGGATCGGTGACCCAACAGACCATCGACGTCACCGGCCCGGATCAATTGCTGGGCTGCGGCTTGTCCCGGCGCAAGGTGGAGTGCCTCAAGGAACTGGCCGGATGCTTCCTTGACGGTTCGGCCGATCCCGGCCGCTGGCGCGATCTTGACGACGACGGTGTTATCAAAGCCCTGACCGCCATCAAGGGCATCGGCCGCTGGACCGCCGATATGTTTCTCATGTTCACCCTCATGCGTCCGGACGTGCTGCCGGTCGGCGACGTGGGGCTGCAGCGGGCCATGGGGTCGCACTATCGCGGCACCGGGAAAGTGGTGGCCGGCGAAATGGATGAAATCGCCGATCGCTGGCGGCCCTGGCGCTCGGTCGCCACTTGGTATCTGTGGCGCAGCCTCGATCCCCTGCCGGTGGAGTACTGAGGCTTATGAGCCGAATGCGCATGGTCGTTCTTGCGGTTGCCGTGGTCTGTGTTTTGGCCACGCCGGCGCGCGCCGACTACACGGCCGGCGCGACGGCGTTTCAGGCCGGCGACTATATGACCGCTCTCGCCGAGTGGCGGGCCCTGGCCGAGGAAGGCAATGCCCGCGCCCAGTTCGGTATGGGGGTGATTTATGAAGAGGGCGGCGGCGGTGTGGTGCGCGACTTCACCCAGGCAGCCTTGTGGTATCGCGAGGCCGCCAATCGGGGGTTGGTCGACGCCCAGTTCAATCTGGGAAACCTCTATCGCCGGGGTCATGGGGTAACCCAGGACCCGCGCCGCGCCGTGGCCTGGTATCTCAAGGCCGCCACCCAGGGCATGGCCGCGGCCCAATACAATCTGGCGCTCGGTTACGAAACCGGCAGCGGCGCCGCGCAAAACTACACGGTGGCGGCCAAGTGGTATCGCATGGCCGCCGATCAGGGCGACGTGGATGCACAGATCGGCCTTGCCGGACTGTATCGCTTTGGCCTCGGCGTCGACAAAAATCTCGATGTTGCCCGGGCGTGGTTCGAACAGGCCGTGGCCCAGGGCGATGCTCGCGCGAAATTCCATCTTGAAGCCATGGCAGCGGAGCAGACCGCCGAGCTCGAGCCCGAGCCCGTATCCGAGGTGGCGGCTGTGGCGGAACCGGAGCTGGTTCCGGAAGCCACGGTCGAGCCTGAATCCGTGGTCACCGAGACGCCCGTGGAACCGGCGGTGCCGGCAACCAACAGCGTTGTGTTCGGTGTTCAACTGGCCGCCTATTGTCACCGGGACGGCGCCGAGGCGGCCTGGTTGGCGGTGCAGGCGGAATATCCTGATTTATTGGGTGACCTGCAACCGATGTATTATCGCACCCAACTGGCTGACGGCACGGGCGACGTCTATCGCCTGGTTGCCGGCGAGTTCGAACGTAAGGCTGACGCCGAGAACCTGTGCCGGCGTCTCAAACAACAGGGCATCGATTGTTTCGTACCGCGCCCCTGAGGTCTTACGGTGTCGTCGGCTTGCAAGGCGGCGCCAGGAGATTGTTGGTGCATAGTCTGGCCGCCCACACATTGTTGATCCCGGCGGCGGCGAGACGTTGCTCGGCGGCGCCGGTTTCATCCAGTTCGAAGGGCCCGGCGACGACCCTGAAATAGCGGTCTTCACCGATCAGGGCCGGGGCGATGGCGGTGGTGATGCCGGGCACCCGGGACGCCAGGCTTTCCGCGCCGGCCACGGATTTGAAACTGCCGAGAACCAGATAGATGGCCTTGTAGTTAGGTGGTTTCGCAGGCAGAGGCGCATCTGCCACGGAAGCCTTTGCCAGATCAAAATCGATCACGTCGAAATCGGTCGAATTCGTGAGACTATCGACATCCTTATCCAACGATATCGCCGGCTCCGCGGCGACCAGGGTTATCACTGGGTCAGGATCGACCGCCGGTGCTTCGTCGTTACCGAAAAACTGGCCGGTAAAGAACCAGCCGTCGTTGCCTGTATCCTCCGCCGCGACCTGGCTGTCATCTTCCACGGGATCCTGGCAGACCGCTTCGATTGCCTGCTCGCTGACGGCGCGCCATACGGCACAGTCCTGATCAGTCACCGCCGACAGGGCGTGATCGCTGACGCTCTTGCCGGTAGTGGCATAGCTAATGCCGTCCATGGCCAATGAGGCATAGGACACCACCGGCGGCAAGACACAGCCGGCAAGGCCGAAACAGGCGACGATTGCCCAGATACGCAGCATTCTCATGCCCTTTCTTAACCAAGCACAATACCGATCAACAAGAATCGCAGATTCGGCCGGGAATTTCTATAGGAATACTTTCGCGTTAGGCTCAGGACCTATTAATTTGATTGTATGAATTGGGATAGATTGATTCAATA